>CAZSWL010000239.1:0-2831 GCA_964610725.1 uncultured Bauldia sp. | reverse complement strand
AGACGACGCTGCTGCGGGCGGTGTCGCGGGTAATCGCGGCGAGCGGCACGCTGAAGTTCGACGGCACCGACATCGTGCCACTGACGCCGGAGCAGGTGTTCGCCCGCGGCCTCGTCCAGGTGCCCGAGGGCAGGCAGCTGTTTGGCCACATGACGGTGGAAGAGAACCTCATGATGGGCGCCCACAAGCGCCGCGACAGGAGCGGGATTGCCGACAGCTTCGCCTGGGTGCACGAGCTGTTTCCGATTCTGGCGGAGCGCCGACATCAGCTCGCCGGCAATCTGTCGGGCGGTGAGCAGCAGATGTGCGCGCTCGCCCGCGCCCTGATGGCGGCGCCGCGCCTGTTGATGATCGACGAGATGAGCCTCGGGCTCGCTCCGGTGATCGTCGACCAGCTGCTCGCCGTGCTCGACGAGATCCGCAGGCAGCACGTGGCGATCTTCCTGGTCGAGCAGGACGTGTTCGCCGCCTTCGAGGTGGCCGACCGCGGCTACGTCATGGAGACCGGACGCATCGTCCGGTACGGCCCCAGCCGTGAGCTTGCCGAAGACCCGGCAGTCAGGGCGGCGTATCTTGGCGTCGAGGCAGGTTCGTAACGGCGGGCGGCGCCCCCGCGAGGAACGCCAGCCATGGTCGGGAAAACCTGCGCCGACGTGAAACCGGTCGTCGCCAGCTAGGTCGAGGCGCGCGGCCGGCCGGGCACACGTCGGCGGCCTTTGTTTAAAAGTTTAGCGGCTTTCGCGACAGAAAATCGACGTTTGTTTGGCAAACAATTCGTGTCCCGCCCACGGATTCACTCGCCGCGTCCTGCCAATCGCCATGTCCGCCAAATCGCCAGCGCGCACCCTGCCCGGCGCTTCCGGGGCGGCGGTCCCCGTGCGATCGCTGGCGGCGCTGGCCGATCTCGGCAGCGCCGCCATCCTCGAGGCGGTCGCCAAAAGCGCCAAGGAGCTTGTGCGCTCGTCCGATCTCGACCAGTCGCTACCGAAGGTGATCGAACACATCGGCCTCGCCAGCGACGTCAACCGCGCCCACATCTTCACGATCGACAGTACGACCCAAGACGGGTGCATTCTTTCCCATCACCTGTGGGTGCTGCCCGGCACGCCGGCATCACCCGCATTTGACCATCCCGCCGACTCCATGGCGGCGGCCGGACTTGGTCCGTGGGCCGCAAAGCTTGCCAAGGGCGACATCATCGTCGGGCACGTTCGCGATTTCGACGCACCGGCGCGAGCGCTGTTCGAAAGCGGTCAGGTGAAATCGGCACTGGCCGTCCCCGTTTTCGCCGAGAACGAGTGGTGGGGGTTCGTCGGCCTTGATGATTGCCGCAACGAACGCGACTGGACTTCGGCTGAACTCGACGCGCTGAGGACGCTCGCCGAATTGATCGGCGCCGCCGTTGCCCGTGTGCGCCGGTTGAAGGAACTCGCCGACGCCGAACACATCATCGAGAACAGCCCGACGGTCCTTTTCCGCGTCGCGGCGATCGAGCCTTTCCCGCTGCTCTTCTTGTCGCGCAACTCGCGTCGCTACGGTTTCGATCCCGACGCGGTCAAGGCTCTGCCGGGGGGCTGGCAGCGGCTGATCGATGCCACCGACCTGCCGGCGGTCATGACCAACACCCGGGCTATTGCGGCGGGCGATATCGAGCACGCGGTCAGCGAGTTTCGCGTGAACACGCGTGCGGGCGGTTGTGTCTGGTTCGAGAGCCGCAGCGGCGCCATCCGCGACGAGCACGGACGCATAACCGCCATCGAGGGGATCCTCACCGATATTACCGAGCGCAAACAGGCCGCCGAGCAGATCGCCGCTCTGGCGCGCACCGATTCGCTCACCGGCCTGGCCAATCGGGCGGCATTTCTTGACCGGCTGCAAACCGAGTTCGCCCGCGCCCGCCGCGACGGCAATCCCTTCGCCATCCTCTATCTCGACCTCGACCATTTCAAGGACATCAACGATACCCTCGGACACACCGTCGGCGACGCCCTGCTGGTCGCCGTTGCCGAACGGCTCAAGAACTGCCTGCGCGCCACCGACCTGATCGGCCGCATCGGCGGCGACGAGTTTGCCGTGCTGCAGGTCGACGCTTCGGATTCGCGTCGCATCGAGGCGCTGGCGGCCAAGATCGGCGAGACCCTAGCCGCGCCGTTCTCGATCAACGGCAATCAGGTGCATACCGCGGCGAGCATCGGCATCGTGCCATGGCATATCGAAACCGAGACGCCGATTACCATGATGGTCAGCGCCGATCTCGCCCTCTACCGGGCCAAGGACTGCGGTCGCAACCAGTTCCAGCTCTACGCCAGCGATCTCGATCGACAGGCCCGCGACCGCGGGGTCATCGGCGAGGACCTGCATCTTGCGGTCCAGCGTGGCGAGTTTGAGCTGTACTACCAGCCGCAGTGGGAGCTCGCCACCGGCAGCGTCGTCGGCTTGGAGGCGCTCATTCGCTGGAATCATCCGAGCCGCGGTCTGGTTCTGCCGGATGATTTCATCCCGGTGGCCGAGGTCAATGGCACCATCCTGCCGATCGGACGATGGACGATCGTGGAGGCCTGTCGCCAGATACGCGCCTGGCAGGATGCCGGCCTGACGCCGCCGGTGGTCAGCGTCAACATCTCTGCCGCCCAGCTCAAGCTCGCGCCGGATTTCGACCAGATCGTTACCGGGTCGCTCGCCGACTGCGGCCTTGCGGCGCACCAGCTCGAGCTTGAGCTGACCGAGTCGGTGCTGATGGAGACGACCAGACGCAACAAGGATCTGTTCGATCGACTCGAACGGATCGGCGTGCGGCTCGCTATCGACGACTTCGGAACCGGTTACTCGTC
>CAZSWL010000238.1:0-10957 GCA_964610725.1 uncultured Bauldia sp. | reverse complement strand
CGCAACGCCGTGCGCGATACCGAAAATTCCGCCGCGAGCGGCTCACTCGCATAAAGGAGCGCCGCCATGGGCGCACGAGGGAACCAATGTGCCGGGGAACCCGCGTGAACCGATTGATGCTCCGCGTCGGCCTAGCGGCTGCCCTAATCGCCGGGGTAAGCGGCTTCGCCCGGGCACAGGACGCGTCCACTGCGCCGGACAACGCCGGGCAGGCAAAGGATACGGTCTGCGACCTGATCGACGTGGCCGCGGCTGAGAACGGCCTGCCGACAGTCTTCTTGACGCGGCTGGTGTGGCGCGAGAGCCATTTCCTCGCCGATGCGATCAGCCCGAAAGGGGCGCAGGGCATCGCGCAGTTCATGCCGGGAACCGCGGCACGGCGCGGGCTAACCGATCCTTTCGACCCACGCACGGCGATTCCCGCCTCGGCACAGTATCTGAGCGAGCTCAGCGCCCAGTATGGCAATCTTGGGTTGGCCGCGGCCGCCTACAATGCCGGCGAGAAGCGTGTTTCAGACTGGATGGCAGGCGATGGTGGCCTGCCGTGGGAGACGCAGGATTATGTGCTGTTCGTTACCGGACGCACGGCGGAGGACTGGAAGGTCGATGCAGCCGACAATGCCGGTACTGAACCAACAAGTGGCAAGACGAATGCCAACTGCACCGAAATCGCGGCGCGCCTCTCCGAGGGCGCGGGGCCGCCAATCGTACCGGCGAGTCTGATGGCGGCGCCGTGGGCGCCGTGGGGCGTGCAGGTTGCCGGCAATTTCTCGCAAGCGCGCGCCATGGCGAGCTACCGGAGGCTGCAGCAGCAATTTCCCGACGTCATCGGCGATGGTCCACCGCTGATCCTGCGCTCGGTTGTCACCAGCCGCGGGCGAGCGCCCTTTTATGCAATCCGCCTGCCGGCGAACGCGCGGGACGCGGCAGACGAGCTTTGTCACCGGTTGCATGCCATCGGCGGCGCCTGTGTGGTGATGAAGAACGGGCACTGATCAATCGGCGTCGCGGTGCTGTGAGCAGTGACCCGGCCTTTCGATTGCCTCGTCTGAAGGGCAAACGGCGCCGAGCCAGGCAAGCGCGCAAACGCCCCGGATGCACTGACCTAGGGTGGCGATTTCGCTGACAAAGGTGGTGAATGGCTTTTGCCGGGCCGAGCTCTGTCGGGTGACGGGTGATCGATCTGCGTCGACTCCTTGTCTAGAGATAGCGAAGATCATCAATTGTCACGCATCGGCAGGATCGGACGCGACGAGATTTGTCAGCGGCCGTGCGTCCAAATAGCGTGCGAGGTTGTCCGCAAACAGACGGCCCGCCCGTTCTGTCAGTCTCGTTGTCGCGCTTCCCGAAAGGTGAGCCGTGATGATGGTGTTCGGCGCGCTCCAGATGCGCGCAGATGGCGAGACCGGTTCGGGATTGGTCACATCGAGGTAGGCGCCGGCAATGCGATTGGATTGGAGAGCATCAACGAGCGATTCTTGATTGATAAGCCCGCCGCGGGCGACGTTGATCATCCTCGCCGTCTTAGAAGACCGACCCAAGGCTCGCTTGCCTAGATTTCAGCGCTGGATCGCGCGCGGCGAGCCCTTTCCATGACCCCCACCGAGGGCTGCTGCGGTGTTGGTGCGATTGCCGAGCTTCGCGCCATTCGCCTTTCGTGCAAACAGCGTTTAGCCCGCAGCGCGATAGCCCGGTGGCGGTTGCCGGGCCGGCCGAAATGTGCACATAATGCAAAAGACTGTGCACAATTATTGTGAACCACAACGTAGGGTGTGCAAACCTTTCCAGGAGGGAACTACATGACGAACTTCACAAAACGCTTCGTACGGTCGCTGCAAGGCTTCACGCTCGTTCTGGCGCTCGGGGCGGTTCCGGCCAGCGCGAACGCAGTCGAATTGCAGATGGCCTCCGGATATCCAGACGCGAATTTCCTCACCAAGATCGTTCAGGGGTTCATCGCCGACGTTGAGAAACGGACCAATGGCGACGTCACGATCACGCTGCACGACAACCAGACTCTGGTGAAACTGCCCGACATGATCCGGGCCGTGCAGACCAATCAGGTTGCGCTGGCTGATGTGCGACTGGGCAACTACGGTCATGATGACCCGGTCTATGTTGTTGACGCCATCCCCAACCTTGCCGGCGATTACGCCGGAGCGTTGAAGCTGTGGGCCGCGTCGAAGCCCTATCTGACGGATTCATTCGCCAAGCGCGGCCTCAAGGTGCTGTTCGCCATGTGGAACCCCGCGCAGGGCTTTTTCACCAAAAAGCCGTTGACCTCGGGCGACGATTTCAAGGGCTTGAGCATGCGCATATACTCGTCCGAAACCAGCGAGATGGCGGGCCTGCTGGGCGCGACTCCCAAGGAGGTCAATTTCGCCGAGGTGGCTCAGGCTTTCTCGACCGGGCTGATCGATTCGATGTTCACCGGCCCGCAGACGGGCATCGACACGCAGGCTTGGGACTTCACCACCAATCTCACCATGGTCGGTGCGCTGTTCACCAAGCAACTCGTTTCGATAAACAGCGACGTGTTTAACGGGCTGTCCAAGGCCGATCAGGACGCGATCCTGGCTGCCGCCGCCAGTGCGGAGAAAAGCGGCTTCGAAATGATGAAGTCGCTCACCAACGACCAGCTGGCGCTGATCAAGAGCAAGGGCACGACGGTGACGGACGCGAACCAGTCGGTCATGGACGCGGTGGACGCGGCCGGCAAGGCGATGCTGGCGGAATGGGAGAAGAAGGCGACGCCCGAGCAGGTTAAGGTCGTCACCGACTACCAGGGGATGTAGTCGGTCGCGCGAGGGCGGCGCGCTGGCGCCGAAGTGAAATGAGATTCATTCCGCTTGTCGCCGGCGCGGTCGCCGCCGCGTGCATGGCGGGCATGGTGCTGCTGCTCCTTGCCCAGATCGTCGTTCGCCCCTTCGGCATCCTGATCCCCTCGGCGGAGGACATCGCTACCTTCCTGATGGTGGCCGCGGCCTTTCTCGGCGCGGTGCACGCCTATGCCGCCGGCAGCCATGTCCGCGTCGATCTTGCCGTCCAGCGACTGCCGGCCCGCGTGCAGCGGCCGATCGAAATCGTTTCGCTCGTGGGGGCAACGGCGTTGCTCGCATGGCTCGCGTTCAGGTCGGCCCAGCTGGCCTATTTTGCCTATCGTTTCCACGACATGAGCGACACGCTGGTGCCGGTGCCCTTGTGGATTCCGATGGGGGTCGTACCGATTGGGCTGGGGTTGTTCGCCTTGGCGACGGCGGTCGATGCTGTGACAGGCTTGCGAGGCGGCGAAATGCGCCGCACCGAGGGCGAGAAAGAAGAGGCCATCGAACTCGTCAGGGGAGCGGTCGCGGGGAAAGAGCGGAAATGACCTTTCCTGCATTTCTCGTGATGGTCGCGGTTCTCGTTGCCCTTCTCGCCATCGGTTTCTGGGTCGGTCTTGCCCTGCTTGTCACCGGCATCGTCGGGCTTGCCGTGATGGGTGCTCCCAACATCGGCGGGCTGATCGCGGGCACGCTGTTCTCCTCCATCGATTCCTGGCCGTTGACCGCCTTGCCGTTGTTCCTGCTGATGGGGGAGATACTGTTTTCCTCGCGCGTGTCCGAGGATCTGTTCCGCGGCCTTGCGCCGCTGGTCAAGCGGTTGCCGGGCCAACTCCTGCACATCAATATCCTCGGATCGGGCATCCTCGCCGCCATCGTTGGCTCAAGCGGGGTGTGTTGTGCGACGGTCGGACGCATATCCCTGCCCGAACTCAGCCGCCGCCACTATGACGAGCAGCTTTCGATCGGGACGCTGACAGGCTCCGGCACGCTCGGCCTGCTGATCCCCCCCTCGATCATGATGATCGTCTACGGCATCGCCACCCAGACCTCGGTCGCGCGACTTTTTCTGGCGGGGGTGGTGCCGGGCCTGGTGATGATCGTCCTGTTCATGGGCTACGTTGTCGTGTGGTCGCTGTGGCATCGTGATAAAGCGCCGCGCGCCGAAGCCGCTGACACTACCCGCTTGAGGGACGTGGCCCGGATCATCGCGCCGGTGACGCTCATTGTCTTTGTCATCGGCTCGATCTATGGCGGCTATGCCACGCCCACCGAATCCGCCGCCATTGGCGTCGCCGGCGCGGTGCTGCTCGCCGCATTTCAAAACGCGCTTAGCTGGGCGACGCTCTTCGAAAGCCTGATGACGGCGGTGCGGAACTCCGCGCTGATCCTGCTCATTATCGCCGGCGCCGCCGTGCTTTCCTCGGCCCTTGCCTACGCCCAGATTCCGGCCGCCGCCGCGCAATTGGTGGCCGACATGCATCTCGATCGTATCGAGCTGCTGCTGGCCTTGACGATCCTCTACGTCGCCCTCGGCTGTTTTCTCGAAGGGGTCTCGATGATCGTCCTCACCGTCTCGGTCGTCGTCCCGATGGTCAAGACGGTCGGCATCGACCCGGTGTGGTTCGGAATTTTCGTCGTTGTGGTCGTCGAGATCGCTCAGATCACTCCGCCGATCGGCTTCAACCTCTTCATCCTGCAGGCGATGACCGGACGCGATATCGCAAGCATCACCCGGGCGTCGCTGCCGTTCCTGTTCCTCATGCTGTTCTCTCTCGTGCTGTTCACCGCCATGCCCGGACTTGTGCTTTTCCTGCCGCATTCGATGATTGGTCACTAAGAGCGGCCCATGAGAGATTTCTTCGGTTACGGCAACAGGCTGCCCGACATCCGCTGGCCAGAGGGAGCGCACCTCGCAGTGTCGTTTGTACTCAACTTTGAGGAAGGCGGCGAGTTTGCCATCGGCGACGGCGATGACCGCAACGAAGCCGTCTATGAGGTGATCGACGGCCTGCCCGGCCCGGATCCCTGCATCGAATCGCATTTCGAATACGGCACCCGCGTCGGCTACTGGCGCATAGTCGACCTGTTCGGGCAATTTCACGTCAAGATCACCGTCAGCGCTTGCGGCCGCGCCGTCGAACGATCCCCTTGGCTGGTCAAAGACGCTGCCGCACGTGGTCACGAGATCGCGGGGCACGGCTTCCGCTGGGAGTCGCACGCACATCTTTCGATCGACGAAGAACGGCGGCGCATTGCGCACACCCGCGACGTGATCGCCGAAGTGATTGGCGAACCGCCGGTCGGCTGGCATACGCGATCAGCGAGCAGCCCGAATACGCGCAGGCTCCTGGTCGACGCCGGGTTTCTTTATGATAGCGATGCCTATAACGACGATACGCCCTATCTGGTCGATGTTGACGGACGACGGCATGTGATCCTTCCGTATGCATTCGATACCAACGACATGCAGTTCCAGCATACCCAGCGGTTCGCCACGGCGAGTGACTTTTCCGATTACGTTACCGATGCGTTTGACTGGCTGCTGCGCGAGGGGCAAACGAGACCGAGAATGCTTTCGGTGGGACTGCATCCGCGTATGATCGGGCGTCCCGGTCGGATCGGCGCACTGGAGCGCATTCTGAGCCACATGCGGCAGCATGACCGCGTCTGGATCACTTCACGCGCCGCGATCGCGCGGCACTGGCTGCAAAACGCTCGTTGACGAAACGATGGGGCCTGAACTGGACGAAGCTCAGATTCACGAAATACTTTCCCATCTGCTCCTGGGGGGGCAGCTGCCTCCGGGCGTGAAGCTGGTCGAGCAGAAAGTCGCAAAGGTGTTTGGCGTGTCGCGGGAGCGGGTGCGCAAGGTGTTGCACCGTCTCGGCCACGAACGACTGTTGGAACTCATTCCCAACCGCGGGGCCTTTGTCGTCGAGCCGACGCTCGAGGAGGCGCGACGCATCTATGATGCCCGCCGTATTGTCGAAGGCGGGATCGCACTCAAGCTGGCAGAAAGTCTCTCCAAGCCGCAAATCGAGGCGCTCAGGGCGCACGTCAGACAGGAGCAGCAAGCCGCCGCACGCAACGATCGGCCGGCCTCCGTACGTCTCTCGGGCGCTTTTCATCTGTTGCTGGCGTCGATGACTGGCAGCGATTTCGTCGAGCAGGAGATGCACGAGCTTGTCGGTCGAACGGCGATGCTGGTTGCCTTCTACGAGCCCGGCAGTATGTCCGGCTGCGCCTGCGACGAACATGCGTCGATCGTGGCGGCGCTGGAGCGACGGGATCCCGGCGCAGCGGCGCGATCAATGTTGGCTCACCTGTCGCTCATCGAGACCCGCCTCAGACCGGCACGCACGAAGATCGACGCAGGTGATGTCGAAAACGTGCTGCGTGAGGAACTGAAGCGCCGGGCCCGGTCTGGCGGCCGGGGCTCTCAACCCGCATGGCAGCGGCAATCGGCGGCTTATCTTAAGTAAGAGTCCCGGCTCGCCTACGTTGCCTTTCGCTTTGCAAGTTCACTTCCTGCGAAAGGGGCCATGCCCGATGCGCGTCCTGATGATCAACCCCAACGTCTCGCTGCAGATGACGCAGAAGGCCGCTGAAGCACTTCGGGCGCACCTGCCGCCGGAGGCGACGCTTGTGGTCGAAACCGGGCGCTTTGGTGCGACGGTTATTGCCTCCCGTGCCGCGTACACGATAGCCGGACACGCCGCACTCGACTGCTACGCTCGTCACGCCCGCACATGTGACGCCGTCGTTCTTGCGTGCTTCGGCGATCCTGGTCTCGAGGCCCTGAGAGAAGTGGCTGACGTGCCGGTGGTGGCACTACTGGAGGCGTCGGTCCGCCGGGCTGGACAGATTGGCAGACCCTTCGGCATCATCACCGCCGGAGCGGCGTGGCGTCCCATGCTGGAAGAACGCATAGCGCCGATGTCCCAGGCCCCGCTGTTCAAGGGCATCGAGGTGCTCGATACAGATGGTCTCGACGTCAGCCGCGATCCGCAGGCGTGGTCCGTGCCAATCGACCGGGCAAAGCATCGGCTACTCGCAAGGGGTGCGCAGACGATCATTCTCGGTGGCGCGGCCTTGGCCGGGTTGGCATCGCGCATGGGCGGTGACGGCCAACTCATCGACTGCGTGATTGCCGCCGCCCAATACCTTGCCAACGTTCTGAAGGAGGCACCGGCCGCTCGACCTGTTTACCTGGGCATCCAATCTCGGGGCCTGACGGCTCCGTTGAAGACTCTCTTGGCCACCGGCTCGCGATGACGGCGGAGTGAACGCTCGCGGCAGACGGACGTCCGCGTTCGACGGCGCGGCCGTTGGCGGTGCAGCGCGTTCTCTTTGGCACCCTTGCTCCGCCATTTCCACCCCGTCGAACATTCTCCGCTCGCAAGCGCACGGCTTGCCGGTGTTGCTGTTCGTCATGATCTGTCTCCTTTCGCTTTCGTTCCTCGTACGACGCCAAAAGAGACGGCACGGGCGGACAAGGCAGGCGGTCACCCGCCGACGCGCAAAGCGCTAAGGCGTGGTCATGGCCAACACGGTCGCGCCGCAGGCGGGGGTGATGCGGGCGGCCATTAACCACCTGCCGCGCCCGACCATGAACGCGTCAACGGTCAGGAATGGCGAAAGGAGATGGAAGGTCGACCGGCTAGCATCGCCGCAGTCTTCGACGCTGGATCATGCCAAGATCGCACTGTGGATCAATCGGCACGAAAAAGGGTAACCTAGGTAGGTTCATGCTATGTTCTCATCATGAGCGATGAAGGACAGGTGATGACGGAAGAGCAAGCGGACGGCGGGGCGACCGCCCAGACGGCGGACGCACCGGCCGAGAAGGGATTGGAGGTCATCAGTCTCGCAGATTTCGAGCAGGTAGAGGTTGAGACGCCGCTTGCCGCGACTATTTCTAAAGATCATCCGTAATCTTGCGCAGGTTAGAAGCCTTGCGGATTGCGGTTTCGGCGATTTCGAAAGGAAGCCGATATGCAGCCCGATAAATCAGCAAATCTTCGGAGTGATTTGGAGGTCGGCATCTACGGCACGCACGCGACCGACGTGTCCGTTCCCAAATTCAAAATGCCAGCGGGTGGCCTTCGATCGGATGTCGCGCATGCGCTCGTCCGCGACGAGCTCTTTCTCGACGGAAATGCTCGCCAAAATCTCGCCACGTTCTGCCAGACGTTCCTCAACGACGACGTTCATCAGCTGATGGATATGTCGATCAACAAGAACATGATCGACAAGGATGAATATCCGGCCACAGCGGAGTTGGAAAACCGCTGCGTGCACATTCTCGCCGATCTGTGGCACTCGCCCGAGGCCGCCACCACACCCGGTTGCTCGACCACCGGGTCGAGCGAAGCCTGCATGCTCGGCGGTCTGGCGCTCAAGCACAAATGGCGCGCGCGGATGAACGCGGCGGGCAAACCCACTGACAAGCCTAATCTGGTCACTGGCCCGGTGCAGGTCTGCTGGCATAAATTTGCGCGTTATTTCGACGTCGAGCTGCGCGAGATTCCTCTGGAACGTGGCCGGATTGGGATGACGCCGGAAGAGGCACTCAAACGGGTGGATGAGAACACCATCGGCGTCATGCCGACCTTCGGCGTAACCTTCACCTGCCAATACGAGCCGGTGGCCGAAGTCGCAGAAGCCTTGGATCGTCTGTCACGCGACAAAGGCTTCGACGTTCCGATCCACGTCGATGCCGCATCGGGAGGGTTTGTCGCGCCGTTTATCGAGCCCGATCTGGTGTGGGATTTTCGCATCCCGCGCGTGCGTTCCATCAACGCATCCGGGCACAAATTTGGTCTGGCGCCGCTCGGCGTAGGCTGGGTGGTATGGCGCCAAAAAAGTGATTTGCCGGAGGATCTCATCTTCTATGTGAACTACCTCGGCGGAAACATGCCGACATTCGCGCTGAACTTCTCGCGCCCGGGCGGTCAGATCATCTCGCAGTACTATCTCTTCCTGCGGCTCGGACATGAGGGCTACCGCCGCATTCAGCAAAATGGATACGACACCGCGCAACACATCGCGCAGGAAATAGCAAAGCTGGGTCCGTTTGAACTCTTGTTCGACGGCGACAGCCGTAAGGGCATTCCTGCCGTATCGTGGACGATCAAAGCCGGTGCCAAACCGGGCTACACGCTGTTCGATGTGTCCGAGCGGCTACGCATGCGAGGCTGGCTGGTGGCTGCCTACACGATGTTGCCTAACATCACTGACCTTGTCGTGATGCGCCTGCTAATCCGCAACGGCTTCAGCCGCGATATGGCCGACATGCTATTAGACGATATTCGACGTTCGATCGACCACTTGCAGAAACATCCAGTGACCAAGCCGCTGACTGCGGCTGAAGGCACCACCTTCACGCATCACGCCTGGCCGAAGGAAAAGCTGCCAAGTTGACAGGCGATCCACACGCCGTTCAGCGCAGGGAAATCGAGGAGAGCCACCATGGCCAAGTCCCACGAGACTACTTCGACAAGCAAAGGCGCCAAAGACATCCGATTTTCCGTGTGGTCCGTCGCGCTTATGACCGCCGCAGCGGTGGTCAGCCTTCGTGGCCTGCCGATGATGGCAAAAGAAGGCCTGACCATGTGGTTCTATATCGGCTTCGCCACGCTCTTCTTTCTCATTCCTGGCGCCTTCGTTTCGGCCGAGCTGGGCGGAATGTTCAACACCGATAAGGGCGGGGTTTATACTTGGGTCAAGGAAGCATTCGGCAGTTCATGGGGATTCGCCGCCGTCTGGCTGCAGTGGATTCAGAATGTCGTCTGGTATCCGGTGGTGCTGGGTTTCACCGCCGCGACGCTCGCCTACCTGATCGGTGACCCGAAACTGGCCGAAAGTCATATGTTCAACTTTGCGGTCGTCCTGGTCGTCTACTGGATAGCGACCTTCGTCGCTCTCTTTGGTGAAAAATCCTACGGCAACTGGTCGCAGTGGCTGTTCGTCCTGGGAACAATCGTCCCCGGGGTTTTCATCATGCTGCTTGCGGTCGTCTGGATGTGGCAAGGCAACCCCATCGAGATGCTGCAGCAAACCGTAGCGGATGCGGCATCGGCTGCCGGACAGCAGGTCCATCCCTGGCTGCCGAGCATTACAGGATTGGGCAGCGTCGCCTTCCTAGCCGGCACGGTTCTTCTGTTTGCCGGCGTGGAGGTCCAGGGTGCCCGTGCCAATCTGATGCATAATCCTTCGCGCGATTTCCCGGAGGCCATGATCCTCTCTTCCATAGTCGTCTTCGTTCTCTTCACCTTCGGCTCGCTGGCGGTGGCGACGATTATCCCCATCAAGCAGCTCAGCCTCACTGCCGGGATCATGCAAGCCTACAAGACCTCGCTGGATATGTTCCACATCGGTTGGCTCGTCCCGGTGGCCGCCGCCGTTCTTGCGGTCGGTGCCCTTGGCCAGATCGTCACATGGGCTGGCGGTCCGAGCCGCGCGCTTCTGCAGACCGCTGAGAATGGAGAACTCCCGCCCTGGTTCTCGAAAACCAATGGCCGCGGGGCACCGCAGATCATTCTCGTCCTTCAAGCGGTCGTGGTCTCAGTGCTCGGCGCTTTCTATTTGGTTTTCCCGAATCCGAGCGCAGCGTTCTACCTGCTCAGCGCGATGACCGTGGCGCTTTACCTCGTGATGTATCTGCTCATGTATGCAGCCGCTATCAAGCTTCGCTACAGCCAACCGGACGTCGCAAGGCATTTTCGTGTGCCCGGCGGCAATCTTGGCATGTGGTTGATTGCTGGCTGCGGCTTTGTCGCTGTGGCCTTTGCACTGGTCGTGTCGTTCTTTCCGCCAACGCAGGTTCCGGTCGGCTCGCCGACGCTCTATACCAGCATGGTTGTCGTCGGCCTGATCGTATTTGGTGGGGCACCGTTCGTCGTTCATGCTTTCAAGAAGGCTGGTTGGGCGAAGGCTGCGCGACACAACTAGGTTTTTGATATTGCGCATCACTCGCTTGCGGGGATCGCGGTCGTCCGCACGACATGACCCCGCACCTGTTCGTGCCAGGATGAGTGCCACTTCATCGAAAGCGTGCACGTCGTAGGGAAAGCGTGCGACAGGATCACCGGCCAGCCATTGCTGGGACCAAAGCGCGATGCGTCGAGTGT
>CAZSWL010000237.1:0-5288 GCA_964610725.1 uncultured Bauldia sp. | reverse complement strand
GGTTGAGGCGGGCGAATTCGTATTGACGTGGCCGCGACGGCACCGGCAGCTTGTCGATCAGCCAGTCGTAGAGCGGGCGGTGGTCGGCAAACTCGAGCGTGCACAGCGAGTGGGTCACCCCCTCGATGGCGTCCGATTGGCCGTGGGCGAAATCGTAGCTCGGATAGATGCACCACGCCTCGCCGGTGCGCGGATGGCGGGCATGCAGAATGCGGTAGAGGACAGGGTCGCGCAGGTTGATATTGCCGGCCGCCATGTCGATCTTGGCTCTGAGCACGCGCGCGCCGTTGGGAAATTCGCCGGCGCGCATGCGGCGGAAGAGGTCGAGGTTTTCCTCGACCGCGCGGTCGCGGAATGGGCTGTCGGTGCCCGGCTCGGTCAGCGTGCCGCGCATGGCGCGCATCTCCGCCGGCGACTGGTCGTCGACGTACGCCTTGCCCGCCCTGATCAGGTGCTCGGCCCACTCGTAGAGCTGCTCGAAATAGTCCGACGCGTGGTAGAGGTATTCTCCCCAATCGAAGCCGAGCCAGCGCACGTCGCGGATGATGGCGTCGATGTAGGCCTGCTCTTCCTTGGTCGGGTTGGTGTCGTCGAAGCGCAGGTGGCAGCGCCCGCCGAAGTCCTCGGCCACCCCGAAGTTGAGGCAGATCGACTTGGCGTGGCCGATGTGGAGATAGCCGTTCGGCTCGGGCGGAAAGCGGGTGACGACGGTGCCGACGCGCCCGGCGTGCACGTCGGCCGTCACGATATCGCGGATGAAGTCCAGTCCGGCTTCGCGCGCCGGTGTGTCGGTTTGTGCCATGGGGGACTCTGGCTCTGTGGGCGCGGCCTATGTGCCAAATCCCGGGCAAAACGCCAAGCCGCTTAGATTCTGTGCGGGCGGTGTGCTAAACGCCGCCTCGGCCCCAGCCTCGCGCGACCGATCAGATGCCCGCTCCCGTCGTCACCCGCTTCGCTCCCTCGCCCACCGGCTTCCTGCATATCGGCGGTGCCCGCACGGCGCTGTTCAATTGGCTGTATGCGCGCCACACGGGCGGACGGATGCTGCTGCGGATCGAGGACACCGACCGCGAGCGTTCGACCGACGCGGCGATTGCGGCGATTGTCGACGGACTGACTTGGCTTGGTCTGACCTGGGACGGTGAGCCGATCCACCAATTTGCCCGTGGCGAGCGTCATCGCGCGGTGGCACAGCAACTGCTCGCTTCCGGCGCCGCCTATCGTGCGTATGATACGCCCGAGGAACTGAACGAGATGCGCGCCAAGGCCCGCGCCGAGGGACGCTTTGCCCGCTATGAGGGCCGCTGGCGCGATTGCGATCCTGCCGAGGCGCCTGCCGGCGTTCCTCCCACCGTCCGTATCAAATCACCGCCCACTGGCGAGACGGTGATCGAGGATCAGGTCCAAGGGCGCGTCGCCTTCCCCAATTCCGACCTCGACGACTTCGTTATCCTGCGCTCGGACGGCACCGCCACCTACATGCTCGCCGTCGTCGCTGACGATCACGATATGGGCGTCACCCACATCATTCGCGGCGACGACCATCTCACCAACGCCGCCCGCCAGAAGATCATATACGAGGCGCTCGGCTGGCCGATGCCGGCGATGGCGCATATCCCGCTGATCCATGGCCCCGACGGGACCAAGCTGTCCAAGCGCCACGGCGCCCTCGGCGTCGATGCCTACCGGGCCATGGGCTACCTGCCTGAGGCGCTGCGCAACTACCTCGTCCGCCTGGGCTGGTCGCATGGCGACGACGAGATCATGTCCGATACCGAAATGGTTGCCTGGTTCGACATCGTCGGCATCGGACGCGCTGCCGCCCGTTTCGACTTCGCCAAACTGGAGAGCCTCAACGCCCACTATCTCAGGAGCAAGACCGATACCGAGCTCATGGCGACGCTGTTGACCGCTCTTCCCCATCTCGCCGGCGGCTCCGAGTTTGAAGCTCGCCTCGACGAGCAGCGTCGGGAGCGTCTGGCGGCGGCGATGCCGCTGCTCAAGGAGCGTGCCAGAACCCTGGTCGATTTGATCGAGCGGGCGCGTTTCATCGTCGCCGAGCGGCCGCTCGCCCTTGACGCTGACGCCGCCGCCCTGCTCGACGACGCCGCCCGCACGACCCTGGTGCACCTTGCCGAGCGTCTCGCCGCTCTCGACCAGTGGTCGGTGAGCTCGACCGAAACGGCAGTCAAGGCATTCGCCGAAAGCGAGGGATTGAAGCTCGGCAAGATCGCACAACCGTTGCGCGCGGCGCTGACCGGGCAGACCGCGTCGCCCGGCATCTTCGACGTTCTTGCCGTGCTTGGCCGCGAGGAGGCGCTGGCGCGCCTCAGCGACCAGACGCGGCATTGACCTCCGGTCGCTTCGCGATAGCTCAAGTGGCGGTAGCGAAGCACTTGTTGCGCCGCAACAAATGAATTATTGACGTTCGCACCCCCGCGAACGAGCAGAGGTGATGTGCGATGGCCGACGTCAGCACGATGGAAGACTCCACCACCGAGGCCAAAGGCGCCCGCCTCACCATCGCCGATCAGAGTCGGGACCTCCCGGTTCGCCACGGCACTCTCGGCCCTGACGTGATCGACATTGGCAACCTCTACAAGGACACCGGCCTTTTCACTTACGACCCCGGCTTCAACTCAACGGCGGCTTGCGACTCCAAGATCACCTACATTGACGGCGAGGAAGGCATCCTTCTTTACCGCGGCTATCCGATCGAGCAGCTTGCCGAGCACGGCGACTTTCTCGAGACCTGCTATCTCCTGCTCTACGGCGAGTTGCCGACGCCGGTCCAGAAGGCCGACTTCGACCACCGCGTGACCCATCACACGATGGTGCACGAGCAGATGACCCGGTTCTTCACCGGCTTCCGCCGCGACGCCCACCCGATGGCGGTCATGTGCGGCGTGGCTGGCGCCATGTCGGCCTTCTACCACGACTCGACCGACATCAACGATCCCTACCAGCGGATGGTTGCCTCCCTGCGGATGATCGCCAAGATGCCGACGATTGCGTCGATGGCCTACAAGTATCATGTCGGCCAGCCGTTCGTTTATCCGCTCAACGCCATCGACTACGCGTCGAATTTCCTGCGCATGTGTTTCGCGGTGCCGTGCGAGGAGTACAAGATCAATCCGGTGCTGTCGCGCGCCATGGACCGCATCTTCATTCTGCACGCTGACCACGAGCAGAACGCGTCCACCTCGACGGTCCGCCTCGCCGGCTCCTCCGGCGCCAATCCCTTCGCCTGCATCGCCGCGGGCATCGCCTGCCTGTGGGGGCCGGCCCACGGTGGTGCCAACGAGGCGGCGCTCGCGATGCTGCAGGAGATCGGCACCGTCGACCGCATTCCCGACTTCATCGCCCGCGCCAAGGATCGCGACGATCCTTTCCGTCTGATGGGCTTTGGCCACCGGGTCTACAAGAACTACGATCCGCGCGCCAAGATCATGCAGAAGACCACCCACGAGGTCCTTGGCGAGCTCGGTATACAGGACGATCCGCTGCTCGAAGTGGCGATGGAGCTGGAGCAGATCGCGCTGACCGATTCCTATTTCATCGAGAAGAAGCTCTATCCGAACATCGACTTTTACTCGGGCATCACGCTCAAGGCGCTTGGCTTCCCCACCAGCATGTTCACCGTGCTCTTTGCCGTGGCGCGCACCATCGGCTGGATCGCCCAGTGGAAGGAAATGATCGAGGATCCCTCGCAGAAGATCGGGCGTCCGCGCCAGCTCTATACAGGCGCCACCCGCCGCGACTACGTGCCGATCTCCAAGCGACGCTGATCTCGCCGCCCCTTCACGACCGTTCAAGCGCCGCCCGCAAACGCCGTCGGCGCACGGTCTCGATGACCGTGTCGGCGGCATAGCCGCTCGGCGTGTCCTGGTCGAGGGTCATCAGTTGCTCGACCCTGTCGAAGGCCGCGAGCTGCCGCGCCCTTTCCGGCGACTCCTCGAGCAGCGGCAACAACGCTTCGCACAGGCGCTCCGGCTCGGCGTCGCCGTCGAGAAACTCCGGCACGACGTTGGCGTCGATGATGACGTTGGCCAGTACGATCGACCTTGCCGTGAGAAGTCGTTTCAACAGCCTGAGCAGCGGGTCGACCCGGTAGGCGACCACCATCGGCACGTGCGCCAGCGCCAGCTCGAGCGTCACCGTTCCCGATGCCGCCAGTGCCGCGTGAGCGCGCCGGAAGGCGGCGAGCTTGGCCCTGTCGCCGACCACGATGCGCGGCCGTACCGGCCAGGCGGCAGCGCGCTCGCTGATCTCCTCGGCCAGATGCGCGACCGCGGGCAAGACCGCCTCGACCCGTCCGAAGCGCTCGTAAATCAGCCCGAGCGTCTCACCGAACGGCTCCATCAGCCGGGAAATCTCGCTCAGCCGGCTTCCCGGCAGCACGAGTAGCACCGGGCGGTCGGCGTCGGCCAGCGGTGCTCGTTCGCCGGGCTTGGGGCGCAAATCATCGAGTCTGGCAAGTGCCGGATGACCGACGAATGTGCACGGCGGCCCACCCAGCTCACGGTGCACCGCCGGTTCGAACGGCAGGATCGAGAGGATATGGTCCACGTACGGCGTCATTTGACGGGCCCGCCCGGGCGAGTGAGCCCACACCGTCGGCGAAACGTAGTCGATAATCGTGATGCCGGGATTGGCGCGCCGCACCATCTTGGCGACGCGCAGGTTGAAATACGGCGCGTCGATCAGCACCAGGACATCGGGATCGGCGTCGATGACCGCCGCCGCCGTCCTGCGGATGCGCAACAACAGCGATGGCAGCCGAACCAGGATCGCCGAAATGCCGTGCAGGCCGTCCGCGGTGGGCGGCAGTGCCAAGGCGAGGCCGGCACGGATCATGCGCCTGCCGCCGACGCCGACGCAACGCACCTTGCCGTCCACCCGCTCCGCCAGCGCCTCGATCAGACCGGCGCCGAGCGCATCGGCCGACTCCTCATTGGCGCTGAGAAAGACCGTAAGCGGCCGGTCTCCACCGGCGCGCGCCCGCCGGCTCATCCTTCGCTCACGCCATCCCTGCCGTTGTCGGCAAGAATGAAGGTTCCGGTGCGACGCACCAGCGCGTCCGTCTCCGCCCGGTCCGCGATCATGACGCGTCCGGGCTCGATCGCGATGCCGGCAAGTCCAGCCTCGGCGACGATCGCCACCGTCCGCGGCCCGATCGTCGGCAGATCGACGCGCACATCCTGCTGCGGCTTGGCGCACTTGGCGAGCACGCCCATTCGTCCCGACCACTGGGCTCGCCCGTTTCGCCGCAGCTCGCCTACCCGCTG
>CAZSWL010000236.1:0-3171 GCA_964610725.1 uncultured Bauldia sp. | reverse complement strand
GGCTTGTGGCTGCCGGGCGGGGAGACGCCCTCGTACTTGTAGAAGATGCGGGCCGGGGTATCGAGCGCCTGCTCGAGGCGACGGGCGCGAAAGAGGGGGGCGGGTCGCCACAGCTTGTAGGCCTCGCGCACCGGCGCGGGGATCTCGATCTCGCGCTCGCTCGCCACTTCCTGGGCGATCAAAGCCATGGGGAAGATGGCGGCGAGATCGTCCGGGCCGATCGGCTGGCCGGTGCCGGGATGGAGCGGCGGCGGCGGCGGTTGCGGCAGGTCCGCCATGATGTTGTACCAGGCCCGCGGAATGCGGTCCTCGGGCAGAAGGTACTTGGTGCTGTCGGGCATGGTTCCTCTCCCCAGACTGACCCCTCGACGGGGCAACTAAGCGCAAATCAGGACAAAACGCCATCAGGTCGTGCGCGAGCCGATGGCGCCGGCCGGCGATGGTTGCCTTGAGCGGCCGCGGCAGCTTACCTCAGGCGCCATGAGCGCGCCTGACATCATCCTCCTCGCCGGGCCGACGGCGAGTGGCAAGTCGCGGCTGGCGATGGCGATCGCGGTCGAGCGCGACGGCGTCGTCATCAACGCCGACTCCATGCAGGTCTATGCCGAGCTCAGGGTGCTGACGGCGCGACCGAGTGCCGATGACGAGGCGAGGGTGCCGCACCGGCTTTACGGACACGTGCCGGCGAGCGAGCGCTATTCGGTCGGGCGGTGGCTCGGCGAGGCGGCCGCCGCCATCGGCGAGGCTCGCGCGGCCGGCCGCCTGCCCGTCGTTGTCGGCGGCACCGGCCTCTATTTCAAGGCGCTGAGCGAGGGGCTGGCGGCGATCCCGCCTGTGGCGGCGGCGGTGCGCGCGCGGGTGCGGGCGGAGGCGGCGGGGATCGAAACGGCAGCGTTGCACGCCCGCCTTGCCGCGGTCGACCCGGAAGACGCGGCGGCGCTGCGTCCGTCCGACCGCGCCCGCGTCCTGAGGGCGTTAGACGTCTTCACCGCGACCGGCCAATCGCTCGCCGCCTGGCAGCGGGCGGGGGCCGAGCCGGCGGTGGCGCCGGCGACGGCGCGGCGGATCGTGCTCGCGCCGGAGCGCGAGGCGCTCAACCGCCGCATCGCCGCGCGGGCGGAGGCGATCGCGCCGGCGGCACTTGGCGAGGTGCGCGCGCTGCTCGAACTCGGCCTTGCCGACGACCTCCCGGCGATGAAGGCGATCGGGGTGCGCGAACTCGCCGCACACCTCAAAGGCGAGGTCTCGCTCGATGAAGCGGTCGCTGCCATCGCGGCGGAGACGCGGCGTTATGCCAAACGACAGCTGACGTGGCTGCGCAACCAGATGGGCGACTGGCCCCGCCTCGGCGCCGCCGCGGCCCTTGACCTCGCCGGGGCGCGCGCCTAAGACAGCCCCCATGAAAACACTGGTGCTTGTAATCGGAACGCGCATCGCCGGGGTGGCCGCATAGGCTGCCCGGAGGGTGGTGCGCGTACAAGGCCCGCGAGGGCCTTTTTTGTTGGCGAAATGGCAAGGCCGGCGCGCTAGAAGGACCGCCGGCGAGCGGAGCGGAGAGATGAAACGGCAGATGACGGGCGCCCAGATGGTCGTCCAGGCTTTGATCGACCAAGGCGTCAAGAACATCTTCGGCTACCCCGGCGGCGCGGTGCTGCCGATCTACGACGAGATCATCCAGCAGGAGAAGGTTCGCCACGTTTTGGTGCGCCACGAGCAGGGCGCCGGCCACGCGGCGGAGGGCTACGCCCGCTCGACCGGCAAGGTCGGGGTGGCGCTGGTCACTTCCGGGCCGGGGGCCACCAACCTCGTCACCGCGCTCACCGACGCGCTGATGGATTCCATCCCGATCGTCGGCATCACCGGCCAGGTGCCCACCCATCTTATCGGCAACGACGCTTTCCAGGAATGCGACACCGTCGGCATTACCCGGCCGTGCACCAAGCACAACTGGCTGGTCAAGGATGTTGACGACCTCGCCCGCGTCCTGCACGAGGCCTTCTACGTGGCGAGCCACGGCCGGCCGGGGCCGGTGGTGGTCGACATCCCCAAGGACGTGCAGTTCGCCACCGGCACCTACGTGCCGCCCGGCCACATCGAGCACCCCACCTACCACCCGCGTGTCGACGGCGACCCGCGCGCCATCGCCGCGGCGGTCGAGCTGATCGCCAGCGCCAAGCGGCCGGTGTTCTATACCGGCGGTGGCGTGGTCAACTCGGGCCGCAGGGCAAGCGCGCTCCTGCGCGAGTTCGTGCGGATGACCGGCTACCCGATCACCTCGACGCTGATGGGCCTCGGCGCCTACCCGGCCTCCGACCCGCAGTGGCTGGGCATGCTCGGCATGCACGGCACCTTCGAGGCCAACAACGTCATGCACGACTGCGACGTGATGGTGACGATCGGGGCGCGCTTCGACGACCGCATCACCGGCAGGGTCAACGCCTTCTCGCCTGGTTCACGCAAGATCCACATCGACATCGATCCGTCGTCGATCAACAAGAACATCCACGTCGACATCCCGATCATCGGTGACGTCACCCATGTGCTGCAGGCGATGATCGCAGCGTGGAAGGTGCGCAAGCCGAGGGTAGACAAGCGGGCGCTGAAGGCGTGGTGGGACGAGATCGACCGCTGGCGGCGGCGCGATTGCCTCGCCTACAAGCCAAACGCCGACGTGATCATGCCGCAATACGCCATCGAGCGGCTCTACGCGGCGACCCGCGACAAGGACGTTTACATCACCACCGAGGTCGGCCAGCACCAGATGTGGGCGGCGCAGTTCTTCAAGTTCGAGGAGCCCAACCGGTGGATGACATCGGGCGGGCTCGGCACCATGGGCTACGGGCTGCCGGCATCGATCGGCGTCCAGGTGGCGCATCCGAAGAGCCTGGTTATCGACATCGCCGGCGACGCTTCGGTGCTGATGACCATGCAGGAAATGTCGACGGCGGTGCAGCACGACCTGCCGATCAAGATCTTCATCCTCAACAACCAGTACATGGGCATGGTGCGCCAGTGGCAGGAGCTGTTGCACGGCAACCGGCTGTCGCACTCCTACATGGACTCGCTGCCCGATTTCGTGAAGCTCGCTGAGGCCTACGGCTGCGTCGGCATGCGGGCGGACAAGCCGGCCGACCTCGACGACGCCATCGCCGAGATGATCGCCGTCAAGCA
>CAZSWL010000235.1:0-4086 GCA_964610725.1 uncultured Bauldia sp. | reverse complement strand
ACCCCGCCCCCCGGGGCGCTTGATTGGGGCTCCCGTCGCGCTGACGCTGCTAGCGCTTGATCAGGTAGCTTTCGCGCTTCTTTCCCTGAGCCTCCAACGCGGCAAGCCAGCGAGGTGTGTTCCCCCGGCCAGTCCAGGTATCACCATCGGGACCGCGGTACTTAGGCGCCACTTTCCTTCGCTTCTTCGATGCGGGCTTGCGCGCCTTCGCCGTCCTAGCGGTCAGCTTTCTCCTAGTCGCTCTGCGGCCGTCGCCATCAGGGCTGGTCCTTGCGCCTTGCAAGATGGCCAAAGCATCGATCCGCTTCTGAAGGCCTGCCTTCTCCTGTTCGATCTTCTCGGCAAGCACTGACTGGATTTCATTGCCGAGGGCAACCAGCTCAGCGACTGACATTCGTTTCAAGTTTGGCTTGGCCACGAAAGCACTCCGGTTGTTATCGAAGCCGCGGGTATAAGCGGAATGGCGAAATCAAGCAATCAGCTCGAACCGACCTCCCTTCGATTGACTCCAATCAATGCCTGCGCTTTCTTCGTGGAATCTCTTGCACCCGGGCGTCCAGCCACCGATCGTGGCGACGCGGCCACAAGACAGGAGGCAACCTCATGGCAACGCTCATCCCCTGGACCAATGTTGAGATCGGCGACCTCGATGTCTTTACGCCGTTCCTGCCATCGCTCGTCGTCTACACCTGGTATGTCGATGACGAACCGGAGAGCATCATCACCCACGTTTGGCGCGACGAAAACACTGGGATGATCCATCACGAAACTGTTCTGGTAGCACCGGTAACGTTTGAGGAGGCAGTGAGCCGAGCCCAAGAGGAGGCTCCCAAGCGAAGCGTTGAGCGAATTCACGTCAAGCACGCTCGCACGTCGAACAAGCGAAAGGCCAAGGTCAAGCGAGCTGCAAAAACCAGCGCAACGCCGAGGGGGAAACGATCCCCTGCCAAACGCCGCCCGACGAAACGCGCCTCATCCAAGCGCGCTCGGTCCGCCTGAGACGCGGTCGATACTTTCAGCGCTCCAACACAACCGAACTCTCTCGCTGGCGCGGGGGAACGTTCCAATAGGTCTTGAGCAGACGTTCTTTCTCTGCCGGTGAGACTTGGCGGAAGCGGTTGCGAACATAAAAGCGGATGGCCCACTCGGCCGCCGCCCAGGTTCCGACCAACAACGGTCCCGTGACCTCGCCTGAGAGCTTCGCGAGCAGCGCTCTGCCGATGCCTCGCCCCTGAAAGGCCGGCCGCACGTAAGCGTGCCGGATCAACGTGGCATCGCGCACTTTCTGCAGCCCCATGACACCGACAAGGTTGCCTTCCTCTTCCCAGCCCGAGAACACAACTCCGGCGGCGACCTCGCTCAGCAGCTCCGACCGCGACATGTAGGGCTCGTGCCAACAATCGGCGGGTATGACGCCGCGATAAGCCTCGGCCGCCTCGTTGATGATGGCGTCTATCGTCGCAACGTCGGCGTCAGTGCAGCGGCGGATCATTGGGCTCCTCAAGGGCGTTGTGCCAACGAGCTTCTCGTCACTCGCTGAATCTCACGGCGTTCGCTTCGTCTCCTCGGGAAGTCTAGTTCTGTCGCACTTAGTCATCATTGGCACACGGCGCGCCCGGCTTTTGGCTGTAGTACCCGCCGAGTAACTGACCAGTCGCACGCGTGACCGGCGTCCACCTCGCTCCGGCGATGTCGTGTCCGACGACGAAGCATTGCGCAACGACCCGGTCGTAGCTCGTGGGCTTCGACCGCCCGTCACAGACGGTGCCCTCACCGACTGGGACACAGGTGATGGTTCGGTCAGCGATGAGCGCTTCGAGTGCACGCTTTGAAACCGGACCGGCCTCCGCTTCGAGCTTGGGGGCATCGATGCCGCAGAGTCTGATCTTGTGGCAGGCAGACTGGTCACAAATCCAGAAGGCGTCGCCGTCGATGACTTTGTCCACAGTCCCGTTGATGTCAGTTGCCCACAGGGGAGTGTCATCAGCGCGCTAACCAGCGAAGCGCTCATCCAATCACTCATTGACGCACTGGAAGAAGCCGCATCGCAGCGTAAGCGTCGGACCAAATTTCCCGCCTATGAAAGAGCAGCCGACTGCAGCAGGAGATTGCGGACATTCGAGACATGCGACTGGCCGCCCCGGGCGGTTCGCACGCCGCGATCATTGAGGGCGGCCGCAAGTCCACGCAAATCAGTGACGCCCTTTGCCCGCAGTACCTCGACAATCGGCATCACGTTCACTGCAAACGCATTCGCCTCCTCGGGCAGCGACTTGCGACCAAGGGCCAACGCCGCGGCTGCGTTGGTGCGATTGCTGAGCTTCGCGCCGTTCGCCTTGCGCGCGGAAAGCGCCGCCCTGGTCCGCTCCGAGATCAGCCGCCGCTCCTTCTCGGCCAGTGCCGCGTAGATGTGGAGCATGAAGGGGTCAGCATCGCGACCGAGTTCGGCGACGATGAATGGCACACGTTGCGCCATCAGGCCGGCCACAAAGGCCACGTCGCGGGAAAGCCGGTCGAGCTTGGCCACAATGACCGGACATTTCCGTTGCCGCCCCGTGGCCAACGCTGCGGCCAACTGAAGCCTTCGGTCGAGGGCATCGGCGCCCTTGCCCGTCTCGACCTCAAAGAATTCGCCGACCAGTTCGAACCCCTCGGCCGTGGCAAAACGGGTTACCGCCTCGCGCTGGGCATCGATGCCTTGTTAGCGCCGGTGCAAAACTGACCCTTGGTGCCGATTGAATGCTGACCCACCGCTGGGCTGAGCCTCCGGAAGGAGGCGGCCGATGATCGGAGGGGAGCAGGTGATGGAGATCCTGGTGTTGCACCGGCAAGGGAAGGGCTTGCGGGAGATTGCTCGTGAGACGGGACTGTCGCGGAACACGGTGCGGCGGTATCTGCGCTCGCCCGAGGCGACGCGCTACAAGGCCCGACCGCGTCGTCCCGCCAAGCTCGATCCGTTCAAGCCTTATGTGGAAGGGAGGCTGAAGGCGTCGGCGCCGGAGCGGATACCGGCGACGGTGCTGCTGGCTGAGCTGCGCGAGCGCGGCTACGGCGGAGGCTACACGATGCTGAAGGCGTTCGTGGCTTCGTTGCGGCCGGCACCGATCGTGGCGCCCGTGGTTCGCTTCGAGACCGAGCCCGGCGAGCAGATGCAGGTCGACTGGGCGGTGATCCGCCGCGGTACCGCTCGGCTATCGGTGTTCGTCACCATCCAAGGCGAGAGCTATCGCCTCAAGGACAAGCGCCGAGCCGGCCTCATTGCCGGCCGGCAGCCACCGTCAACGTCAACTGATGAGGTGGGTCAAGATTCGACCGGCGCCACCGCCGCAAAGTGGGTCAGATTCCAACCGGCGTTGACATGGGGCGCCGATGACGCCGCGGCGGCCAGTCGAAAAAAGCCTGTCGATCAGCGGAATCGCGTTCGCGACCACGCAACCATCTCGCCGAGAACGCTCTGCAGTGCCTGATCTAGCCCCGCGACCACGGCCTCGGCGCTGTCCTGTGAGAGCGGGACGGTCGCCGTGAAGAGCTGCGAGCCGACGACCTTTCCGGTACGGTCGTTCAAGATCTTGGCAAAGATTTCGACATCGGCCGAGTGCCCGCTCGCATCGTAAGTGAAGGCGCGGATATCGGTAAGGACCTGGTAGTCGATGCTGAGGCCTTCGCCCGGGCGGCCGACGGCCCTGGCACGGCCGGATTGTTCGTAGGCAGCGATCAGCTTGTTCTGGAGGACTACCGGCAGGCGGTCGGGCCATTGCGCCCCCGGATAATAGGAAACCCGCAACCCCGTGTTTACAACGATGCGGTCGCTGTTGACCATCTGCACGGCCGTGGGCTCCGGAACGAGGATCTGCACGCCGGAAGTAGAGTTGGCCTTGGCATCCGCGGGCGGACCTGACAGTTCGTAGGTCACCAGCGGCGTACCGCGTAAGACACTGCAGGCGGCCAGAAAAGCAGCCACCGCAACAACCAAGCAGAGCCTTACCGCCCGAGGCTGCACAGTGAACACCGTCAGTTCATTCTCCTTCGCTTCGGTAGAACAAAGCCAGCTTGGTAGGCTATTTGCGATTGTATTCTTGGACTTTG
>CAZSWL010000234.1:0-2717 GCA_964610725.1 uncultured Bauldia sp. | reverse complement strand
TGGAAGACGATGCCGATGTCGCCGCCGCGCACCCTCCTCAGCTCCTTCTCCGTCGCCTTGAGCAGGTCCTTGCCCTTGAACAGGATCTCGCCGGCCGGGTGCACCGCCGAGGGCGGCAAGAGGCGCATCACCGACAGCGCCGTCACCGACTTGCCCGAGCCCGATTCGCCGACCAGCGCCACCGTCTCGCCCTTGCCGACGTCGAAGCTCGCCCCCTCCACCGCCATCGTCGTCGTGCCGGCCTGGCGGAAGGCAACGCCGAGATTGCGCACGGAGAGGAGGGGGGTGTCGGCCACGCTTTAGAGCCCCGTTCCCGAGCGCTCGCATTTGCCGCCGGTCTGGCGCATGGCGGCGTCGAAGTAATCGAGGCAGCGGGCGAAGTTGCCGAGTTCCGACCCCCACAGCGTCACCACCGCCTGCCGCCCGTCCGGCCACGACAGCGACGACATGACGAGAAAACGCCAGCCGGCCCGGGCGAGCGAGGCCGACGAGGCGTCGTGGTCGAGCCCCCACGTTCCCGACCATTGCGACGGCGGCACCGCCGTCTCGCGGTCGGCGGCCAGACCGGGCAGCGCCGTGGCGAGCACGATCGCTAGCGCCAGGGTGATCCGTCTCATGCCACCTTGTCCTTGCACCGCTCGGTCTCGATCTCGACGGTAACGTGATTGAGGCCGAACTCCTCCTTGAGCCGCCGCTTGATCGCCTCGATGACGCGCTCCGGGTCGGCGTCGGGCGCGATCAGCGCATGCAGCGTCGTCATCGTCCGCTCCTGGGTGATCGACCACAGGTGCACGTGGTGCACGTCGATCAGCCCGTCGACGCTTGTCGCCAAGTGTTTGGCGATGGCGCGCGGATCGATACCGGCCGGCGTCCCTTCCAGCAGGATGTGGCCCGAGTCCCTGACCAGCCGCCACGCCGCCCTGAGGATGATGACGGCGACCACCACCGACAGCAGCGGATCGATCGGCGTCCACCCGGTGGTCATGATCACCGCCGCGCCGATCAGTGCTGCGAGCGAGCCGAGCGTGTCGCCGAGCACGTGCAAAGTGGCGCCGCGTACGTTGAGGTTGCCGCGGTCGGCGCCGTGCAGCACCGCGAAGGTGATGATGTTGACCGCGAGCCCGGCGACGGCGACCGTCATCATCAGCCCGCCGGCCACCGCCTCCGGGTGGGTGAGCCGCATGGCCGCCTCGATCGCGATCCATATGGTAACGGCGAACAGCACCAGCCCGTTGGCGAACGCCACCAGGATCTGGAAGCGGTCGAAGCCGTAGGTGCGCTTGCGGTCGGCCGGCCAGCGCGTCATGCGGAACGCGAGCCACGCCAGCGCCAGCGCCGCGAAGTCGGTCAGCATGTGACCGGCGTCGGCAAGCAACGTCAGCGAGCCGGCGACAAGCCCGCCGACGACCTCGACCACCATGAACATGCCGATCAGCGCCGCCGCCACCGCCATGCGGCCTTCGTTGCGGTGGCGGGAAGGGTGGTGGGGCCGCTTGCTCATGCGAACGTCTTCCTCGGGTCGAAGGCGTCGCGCACCGCTTCGCCGACGAAGATCAGCAGCGACAGCATGATCGAGATGACGAAGAAGCCGGTCAGCCCCAGCCACGGCGCGTGGATGTTGTCTTTGCCCTGCGCCAGCAGCTCGCCGAGCGAGGGCGAGCCCGGCGGCAGCCCGAAGCCGAGGAAGTCGAGCGCCGTCAGCGTGGTGATCGAGCCGTTGAGGATGAACGGCAGGAAGGTCAGCGTCGCCACCATGGCGTTGGGCAAGAGATGGCGGAACATGATGGTGAGGTTGTCGACGCCGAGCGCCCGCGCCGCGTTGATGTACTCGAAATTGCGCCCGCGCAGGAACTCGGCCCTGACCACCCCCACCAGCGCCGTCCACGAGAACAGCAGAAGGATGCCAAGCAGCACGAAGAAGCTCGGGGCGATTACCGACGAGATGATCAACAGGATGTAGAGCGAGGGGATCGACGTCCAGATCTCGATGAAGCGCTGAAAGCCGAGGTCGATCCAGCCGCCGAAGAAGCCCTGCACCGCCCCGGCGAGCACCCCGACCACCGAGGAGACCACCGCCAGGGTGAGGCCGAACTCGACCGAGATGCGGAACCCGTAGATCAGCCGCGCCACCACGTCGCGCGCCTGGTCGTCGGTGCCCAGCCAGTTCCAGTTGCCGATCGTGCAGTTGGGGTCGTTGACGCCCTCCGGATAGGCGTTGCAGCGCTGTTCCAGCGACATTGTCCACCACGGCGGCGAGGGTGCCGGCGTCGGGATCTCGTTGTTGACTGTGCCGTAGGAATAGCGGATCGGCGGCCACACCATCCAGCCGTTGGAATTGATCTCCTTCTGCACGAAGGGATCGCGGTAGTCGGTGGTCGCCAGGAACCCGCCGAACTTCGATTCCGGATAGTCGGTGAGCACGGGAAAGAGGATCTCGCCCTTGTAGGAGACCACCAGCGGCCGGTCGTTGGCGATCACATTGGCGGCGAGCGACAGGCCGAAGAGGACGAGGAAGATCCAGAACGACCAGTAGCCGCGCTTGTTGCGCTTGAAGTTCTCCAGCCGCCGGCGGTTGATCGGCGACAGCGTGAACAGCCGCTTGGGCGGCGGCTGCTCCTCGCCCGGCAGCGGCTCGATGGTCTCGTAGCCGGCGTCTTCCAGCCTGTGTTCGAGCTTGGTGTCCAATCACACCTCGCGCGTCTCGAAATCGATCCTGG
>CAZSWL010000233.1:0-8912 GCA_964610725.1 uncultured Bauldia sp. | reverse complement strand
GACGGAAGCATTGCTCGCACAATATCGCGGCTCCATCTTCGGCAACGTAAGCAATCAGGACGCGCCGACCGGCGATGGCGGAGAGGCGACGGGTCCGGCAGGTGACGCGCCGCAGGCCAGTGCCGGCGACGGCGCGGACGCAGAGGAGTCGTCGGCCGGTGACGGTGGCATGGCGTCGATGCCGGCCACCACCATGGGACGGCTCGCCTGGCACTATCTGGTGCACGGTAGGTGGCGTGAAATTTCACCGAAATATGCTTTCGACGTGCGGGCGCTGACCAATGACCGGCCGTATTTCGCTGGCTACGAGAAGTTGGGCGACCTGCCAAAGACGCTGGACCGCCTCGACCTGTTCCAGGACGACTGGGGCTACCTTGTGTTGTGGGCCACACTTGGGGTCGCAGGCTTGACAGCGTTGCCCCTGATCGTCCTGCCTGTCGTCTTCGGGTGGCGGATGGCCTTTTCGCGGGCGCCTGGCAAATCAGGCGTGATAGTCTATTTCGCGTGTCTCGGGTTCGGCTACATGATGGTCGAGGTCGGCCTCATCAGCCGGTTCACGCTGGCCTTGACCAACCCGACCATCTCAGCATCCGTGCTGATCGCCGGCATGCTCGTTTTTTCGGGAATCGGCAGCCTTGTTTCCGAGCGCATCGCAGATCGGGCCCAGGTCCTGTTGCCGATGATTTGTGCCGGCGTGGCTGCCTTCCTCGTAGCGTACGCCGTCGCGCTCGCGCCTGTGCTCGACTGGATCGGTGGCGCTGCCTATCCCGTGCGGCTTCTCTTATGCATCGCCGTGGTCGCGCCGCTTGCCTTTCTGATGGGCTTTCCGATGGCGACGGGCATGGGATGGTTGGCCCGGCTCGACAAGTCGCACATGTTCGTTTGGGCTTGGGGTATCAACGGCTGCTTTTCGGTAGTCGGCGCGGCCGCAATGCCGATCGTCGCCACCGGCTTCGGATTGAGCATGGTGCTCAATGTGAGCGGAATCGCGTATCTGCTAGCCATCCCCGCCTTCTTTGCCCTGTTGCGGCCGGCCGAGCGTGCCACACGATTGGCGCTCGCATGAGGGCAGGCGGCACACATCAGTCCGTGGCGGGATTCATCGGCAAGACCTCACGTACGCCGACAATCGCGTTCTTGTCGCACCCCCCGCTGGGTTTGAGTTGTCCGGAGCCGACGCTTGCTCGATGCCGCCACGGCGATGAGAATGACTTTTGCAGGGTTCGACGCCGGACGCGGCGCGAAAGAAGAGTTCTAAGTCCCTCCTAAGTTTGGAGTGCCATGAAAACGGTGCTGTGGATTTCGATAGGCAGCGCGCGATGCGTAGGCTGATTGCCGTGGTAGCCGCGTGGACTGTTGCCACTTCTGTCTCTGCCTACGCAGCTGATGCCGTGGGGACCATCGAGCGGACTGACGCGCAAGCGAACGCAATCACGCTGAACGATGGCACGACCTACTTTTTGCCGGCGACGATCTCGACTCGCAGCATGCGACTGGGGGAGCGGGTCAAGGTGAGCTATGTGGTCGCAGGTTCTCGACGAGTAGTGTTCAGGATCGAGCGCGCGGACTAGGCTGGCGGCACTGCCGTGGAGGGCCGTGACGTCTCGGTGATGAGCAAGCGATCGGGCCGGGGCCACGTTTGACTGCGGCATATTCCCGGCGAGGACAATCGTCGAGCCGGTGGTAGCGTGGCGGCGCGTATTGGCCAGTAACGGACTGGAGGACGACCGATGAGGCGTGGTGTCACAGCAATTCTGAGTCTCCTGACGATTTCGACGATGGGCCTGCCGGCTCTTGCGGCAACGCTGACACCGGATGAGATCAAGGCGCAGTTTGGCACTGGAACGTCGTTCAACGGGGTGACGGTGCCCGGTGGCAGACGGTACAGCCTGACTCTCAGCCCGGACGGCACCGCCAAGATGATGATGCTCAACGATAAGTCCGTCAGAACCGGAAAGTGGCGGGTCGCGAAGGCCGATTATTGCTCGAAATGGGGTAACAACGCAGAGCATTGCTACACCATTCAGCAGGGCGCCGAGGGCTTCGACGTGCTCAACCGGTCTGGAACGGCGATTGCCCATTGGATGAAAAAGCAGGCGGCAGGTCAGTGAAGCGTCGTCCGTTGGGGTACGGTGGATGTCGTTGGACGATGCGAATGCGTCTGCCGCGCCCACGGGTCGCAACCGCGTCAGGCATCGAATGGGCCAGGAGAGTGGCGACGACGCCAATTTTGGCGGAGGCTAACGTCGCGCTACCAATTCGATCCCGCTAGCTATCTTCGCCACAGCGTCTCATGCGAGTGGTACGCTTTGATCCCGCCCATGCTCTGCGGCGCCAGATTGAGCGTGAAGCTGCCGCAACCCCGCGTGCGACGATCCGGCCAACATGGAGCGGCGACGGGGTAAGCGTAGCGATTGGGAAAGTCACGCGTACAATTCGCACCGGCGGCCGAATGTGGGGCATTTCTTTATGTTCGTGTACCAGCCGCCTTTGGCGCGGTCTAATTCGCTCCTAATCCGCGAGCGGTATGTAGAACGGGCCCGGGGGGTGAAGGGGCCGGTGCGACGCGTCGAGGAGTACCTGAAGCCCAACAAGCCAAACATTGTGCCGTCGGATCTCCCGTGCCATGGACTGGGTGTTTAATGCGATTGCTTCGTGCGGCGTGGCGGGCTTCAAGAGGCGCCGTATTGCCCGGCTCTCGCGCGATCTGTTTGTGGTTGAGTGGAGCGATGGGCGGGCCCTGTCATTCGTCGAACGTGGGCGCCGAAGGCTTTACCGGAGGGGCTACGACGAGCGCCTGAACACAGTGGCCCGCCGGTATGGTTGTGGGCATTCTTATGAGATCGCGCCGGACGATTTTGTAATCGATGTTGGCGCCAATGTCGGTGAATTCTCACTATTCGCTGCTCAGCACGGTGCGCGCGTTCTGGCAATCGATCCCGATCACCGAAATCTCGCGGCTCTTGCTGGCAATTTGAAACGGCTATCAAAGGTGGCGTTTGCGGGGGTGGCGTGCGCCGACAACGATGGCGCGCGGCCATTTTATGAATCGGTTCGCAGCGCTGACAGCTCACTCATTAGGCCGGGGCGGGGACGGAGTATCATATCCCCTGTGGAGATCAGGCGCTTGGATTCTCTAGTTTCCGACCTCGCGATCACGCGCGTCGCGGTACTCAAGATCGATGCCCAAGGGAGTGAGCCAGAGGTCTTGCGGGGTGCTTCGGATATTCTGGCGCGCACATCGATTGTCGCTGTCGATGTTAGCGCTGAGCGCAACGGACTTTCGACCCGGAAGGATTGCACCTCAATTCTTGGCGATGCTGGCTTCGAGATCGTGTCGCTGAAGAATGTGTTAGTGGCTAGAAGCCGATCGACGGGAGCGTCCGAAAGCTAGTCCGCGCCCAAGTTCCTGTTGACCAAGCGTCAGCGATCATCCGACTTCGGCCTTGACGCCCCGTGCGCGCCCACCTCTCTGGTCCGGGGACAACGGACCTGAATGGGCGATGCTTCGGCAAGGCAGTAGGGGGCTGCCGCGGATTTCGCGTCGGTCCTGGGGCCTGGACCTAATTCGCGGCTAATTCAAACAACTTAAACGCTGTCCGATCTTCCAACCTATCCCCGCTTGCTAGCTGTCAGGAAAGGTCGTGGCATGTATTCGAAACCTATAGAGCGCCTGATCATGGCAGTGGTACTGGCATCTGCTGCCTTAGGGGCCGCCGTACCCTCCGCTGCGGCGGAGAAGCCTGTTGCTCCGGAACGCAATCCGCCTGGCGATATCCCTGACACGCAGGTGTTCGTGACCTATCAATCTCCGCTCGGCTTCACGATCAAGGTGCCAGAAGGGTGGTCAAGAACGACCGATGCGCAATCGGTTCACTTCTCGGACAAGTACAACACGATTGTTGTCATTGTTTCGACGCTCGCAGCCGCCCCAACGATCGCCGCGGTTAAGGCCGAAGAAGTTCCGCAACTCCAAAAAGCAAGTCGCGCCGTCAAGGTCGATAAAATCAGAGAGGTCAAGCTCAAAAGCGGTGCCGCGATCCTCGTTTCTTACACATCCAACTCGGACCCGAACCCTGTCACCAACAAGCAAATTCGGCTCGAACACGACCGTTACTTGTTTTTCAAAGATGGCGAGCAAGCCGCCCTCGACATGGCAGCACCGCAGGGCGCCGACAATGTCGACGATTGGGCTTTGATGGCCAACTCCTTCCGCTGGAAGTGAGATGCCCATCCTCGAGGCGACGGAACTCTATCGGTTTTACCACTCAGGCGACGCCGAGGTGATTGCGCTGCGTGGTGTCTCTTTATCTCTCAACAAGGGTGAGCTGGTGGTGCTTCTGGGGCCGTCGGGTAGCGGCAAGTCGACACTGCTCCATTTGATGGCTGGCGTCGACGACCCTGATGGCGGGCACGTCGACGTCGCAGGCCTCCGACTGAGCCGACGCCCGGAAACGGTTCGAGCGGCGATCAGGGCACGGACGATCGGCGTATTTCTCCAGGCAGGCAATCTTCTCGATCACCTGAGCGTGTCAGAGAATATTCGATTGCAGCGCCGATTGGCGCTAAAGGGCGACGGCGACGCCAAGATCAACAACCTGACCAGCCAACTGGGCCTCACCGCACATTGGAACGCGCTGCCCCGCGAGCTTTCTGGTGGAGAGGCAGCGCGCGCTGGATTAGCGGTCGCGCTCTCCGCCGAGCCGGCGATCTTGTTATGCGACGAACCGACAGCTGAGGTCGACGAGGAGACCGAACGGCAGATCATTGCCGAGCTTAGCCGACGCCGAGCGGGGGGAGTTGCAATTCTGATCGCAACCCACAGTCCGGCGTTTGCGCGAACGGCGGATCGGGTTGTTCACCTGCGCGACGGCAGATTTGTGAATGGGTGAGCCGATCGGCGAAGCCGCAACACTAATTCGTGCGCGCGGCCTCGCGTGCAGCTACGCACGAGGCCGAATGATGATCGAGGCGGTGAAACCAACGAGTTGTACTATTCGCGCGAGCGATCGCATCGCGGTGATGGGACCGTCGGGCAGCGGCAAGTCAACCCTGCTGCACCTCCTTGCGGGGCTCGTCACTCCGACCGCCGGGGAAGTTGAGTGGCCTGCCCTTGGATCGGCTGACGATTTGCGGCCAAAGAGTATTTCGATCGCATTTCAGGCGCCGAGCTTGGTTCCCTTTTTGAACGTGACCGAAAACGTTGCCCTGCCGCTGTTTGTTCTGGGCAGAGCCGCTGACGCGAAACGCCTGGCGACCGAGGAACTGGCACGTTTTGGCTTGGCAGACCTTGCTGACAAGTTGCCCGAGGAGTTGTCTGGGGGACAGGCCCAACGAGCAGCTCTGGCGCGGGCGATGGTGAGCCGTCCACGCGTTCTTTTGGCTGATGAACCGACCGGGCAGCTCGATCAGGCCACCGCCGGTGCTGCAATCGCCACGTTGCTGGCGTGGGCGCAGGATGCTGGCACCGCCCTCATCGTAGCGACCCATGATGCCGCCGTTGCCAAGCATTTTGAAAGCGTTTGGCATATGGACCACGGAACGCTGGGCCTGCCAACGAAAGAGTGTGTGCAATGATTGGTGCGTGGCTCGCCGGCCTGATGGCAACGCGGCGGGCGGTCCTTGTCGGGACGGTCCTGGGAATTGCAATAACGGTTGGATTCATCGCGGCCATTGGCATTTTCCTGCAGTCGAGCGCCGCCGAAATGACGGTGCGCGCAACGAGCCGGGTTCCAATCGACTGGCAAGCAGAACTGGTCCCCGGCACATCACCTGACAAAGTGATTCAGGAGATGGGGAATGCCGCGAGAATCGTCCGCAGCACCACGGTCGGCTACGCGAAAATAGACGGGTTCGAGGCATCGACAGGCGGGGCCGTCCAGACGACCGGGCCAGGCATGGTGCTTGGGATCAGCCCGTCCTACCCGGCCGATTTCCCGGGCAACATTCGTTGGCTGCTTGGCCAAAGCGCCGGTACCTTGATCGTGCAGCAAACCGCCGCCAATCTGCATGCCGCGCCAGGAGATCAGGTCACAATCCACCGACCGGGGCTGCCCGATGCTGTTGTGACGGTCGATGGTGTCGTCGACCTACCCAACGCCGATACGATGTTTCAGGCGATTGGCGTCCCGGCGGGTGCTGCACCGCAGGCGCCACCGGACAACGTGCTGATCTTGCCCCTCGCCAAGTGGCATGAGCTTTTCGATCCGCAGGCGGGTGTCCGCCCCGACAGTGTGCGCCTGCAAGTTCACGCGGCGCTCAACCGCGCCAGTTTGCCAAGCGATCCCCAATCGGCGTTCGTGGCGGTGACCAGAGAGGGTCATAATTTTGAAGTGCGGGTCGCAGGCAGTGCACTTCTTGCAAACAATCTGGCAACAGTTCTTGGTACGACGCGCGAGGATGCTCTCTATGCGTGGGTGCTCTTTTTGTTTCTTGGAGCACCTGGTGTCGCTGTGGCAATTCTCCTCACGGTCGTGGTTGCGCGCGCTGGCTTCGAGCGAAGACGGCGAGACCAGTCGCTTCTACGCTTGCGCGGAGCCTCGATGGCCGTGATCGTTCGGATAGCAACTGCTGAGGCACTGGCGGTTGGTGTCGCGGGCTCACTGATCGGCATCGTGATCGGCGGACTGACGTCGTTCCTCCTTGTGGGCGCTTTGTCGCTTTCATCGTTTTCGCTCCTTTGGCTGGCGACCGCGGCGCTGGCTGGGCTCTTGCTGTCACTGGTGGCGATTCTCGCCCCGGCCTGGTGGGATGCTCGACGGCTTAGCATCGCCTCGGCACGGCTGTCGCTCGCTCATGAGGGGGACCCGTGGTGGAGCCGGAGCAATCTCGACCTCGTGTTTCTTGCATTGGCGGCTGTCGTCTATTGGCGGACGGCAGCATCGGGCTACCAGATCGTACTTGCTCCCGAGGGTGTCGCTGCAGTTTCCGTTGATTACTGGGCGTTCCTCGCGCCCTGTTTGCTTTGGCTGGGCATCGGAATGCTTGCTCTGCGCCTGACCGGAGTGGGGCTTTCGCGTGGGCGTCGGCTATTTGCCGCAGGGATACGGCTGGTGTCGGGCGCGTTCGCGCCGCTCGTCGCCAGCGCGCTCGCGCGACAGCCCACGCGTATCGCTGCTGGTGTCGCTCTCAGCACGCTGGCCATTGGTTTTGCTGTCTCGACCGCGATCTTTAACGTGACCTACCAGTCACAATCGCTCGTCGATGCCGAATTGACCAACGGCGCCGACGTTGCCGTTACCGGGACCGCCGCCACGCCGGCCGGACAGGCGTTCAAGGCGCTCGCTGGCTTGCCCGGGGTGATTGCCGCCGTCCCGATGCAGCACCGCTTCGCCTACGTTGGCAGCGATCTTCAGGATTTGTACGGGATCGATGCGAGCGCGATCGGGCGTGTCGCCACGATGTCAAACGCCTATTTCGGCAACGGCGACGCGCAGGCATCGTTGGCAGCGCTGCGCAACACCGAGGATGGCGTGTTCGTCTCCCAAGAGACCGTCACCGATTTCCAGCTGGCGCCAGGTGACACGCTTAACCTCCGTCTGCAAACGGCCGACCGTCAGTACCACATGGTGCCATTCCGGTTCATCGGCGTCGTCCGCGAGTTTCCGAGGGCGCCCTCCGATTCCTTCCTCGTCGCTAACGCCACCTACGTTGCCAAGATGACCGGCAACGATGCCGCTGAGGTGGTGTTGATGAAAACAAGCGGTGATCCCAAGGTGGTGGCCAAGCAGGCGACCGTTGTGGTCAAGGACCTGCCGGGTGTTACGGTTCAGGATATCACTGAGGCGCGCAAGCTCATTGCATCAAGCCTCACTGCAGTCGATCTCCGCGGCCTGACGCGGTTGGAACTGACTTACGCGATCGTGTTGGCGGCCAGCGCCGCAGGGCTGGTCCTCGCCCTCGGTGTATTCGATCGGCGGCGAAGCTTCGCGATCATGGTAGCGCTTGGCGCCAAGCCGCAGCAGCTCCTCGCGTTTCTGAGAAGCGAGGGGCTGTTGATTTTCCTCGCGGGGTCGATCCTCGGTATCGTCACCGGAGCCATTGTGGCCTGGATGCTGGTCAGCCTGCTCACGGGAGTGTTCGACCCACCGCCGGACCACCTGTCTGTTCCTTGGCTCTACCTGATGGCGCTCTTCGCCGCGGCGGCAGTGTCGGTCGCTGCCGCGATCACCATCGTAGAGCGCCGCCTTGAAGTGTCACCAATCCTTGCCCTGCGCGAGGCTCCATGACCGCCCATCTCGAAAGTCGAACGCGTTGGGCACGGCTGGCGGAGGAAGCCGAGTCCCAACGCACCAATTCCCTGGACCAATCTGCCACATCGCATGGCGGTCCTATGATGCCGGTTTGCTGCGGAAACCTGCGAGCCAGGCGGTGATCGCCTTGTGCTCACTCTGGACGGCCCGCACGGACGCCGCCCACCGGCGTCCGCGGGCCCGTCATAGGCTGATCGGCTAGGTGACGGTGATGGTGCCCTGCATCCAACCGTCGGTCGCCATTGCACCGGCCCATCCGCCCTCACCGGTGCCGCACGCTGCCATGCACTGCCACGGATATGACCCGGCTGCAGGCGTCATGAACTGATAGACGACCGTCGACAATGGCGGCACCGGCACGTTCATGAAGAAACTTTCGCCGTTCACGGTGAATGTATGGGAGGTGTCCTTGAAGCCGATCTGCTTCACCACCGTCCCGTCCTGCGCGGATATGCTATCCGGCGTCCCCTTGATCACGCGCATCGTGCCATCGACCGTGCCCCGGACGACGTTGTAGCCGGTCGGGATGTCGGCTGGACCATCATCGTAGCAGCGCACTGTCACCTGGATCAGGCGTTTCGCCGGCAGTGAGAGGTTTGCTGGCACGTACTGTGGCCAATCGTCCTTTCCGACCTTCTTTCCGATGATGATCTTCTGGGA
>CAZSWL010000232.1:0-7777 GCA_964610725.1 uncultured Bauldia sp. | reverse complement strand
CTGTCGCCGACGTCGAGCCGGCTGACGTGAACCAGGTCGCTGCTGCCGGGCGCCGTGGCGAGGTCGACGAAGAACGCGCGCACGCCCGGTTTGGCGAAGAGGTCGCTCACCCCCATGCGGGCGAACGCCCTGCTCTTTTGCTCGAACAGCGTGGCGAGCGTCGCGGCGATCTCCGCCGGCGCCGCGGGAGTGACGAAGCGCACCGCCCCGATGTCGGCCAGGCGCTTGCGCTTGGTGCGGTCGCGCCGGCGCGTGGTGGCCGACCGCTTGGCCGCGTAGAAGCTGTCCCAATCCGTGCCGAGGCTGGTGAAATGGGCGCCGCTGGCGTCGAGGGTGGTCGCCAGCGTCAGGAACGGGTTCGCCTGACCGCCGACCGTGTCGGGCATCTTGGTGAGGACGACCGCGTCGAAGGGCGTGCGCGCGGCGATGAGGCGGGTGATCTCGGCGAACAGGGCGACAAAGCCGCCCGGGCACAGGCTGTCGGTGAAATCGGACGCGATCAGCGGCGCGTTGTAGTCGCACAGATCCGATGCGTGCCACACCAGGCGGCGGACCAGTCCGCGCGACTCGATGGCCAGCGGCAGGATGAAGGCAAGATTGCCGTGACGGCGGCCGACCACGATCGCCGGCCGCACGCCGGCGACCGCGCCGACGTGGCGCTGCCAGGCGTCGTGCCAGGCGAAGGTCTGGAACGCGGTGCAATTGGCGACCCGCTCGAAGCCGCGCCAGTCGTCGGCGACCGCACCGAGCTCGTCGTGGATCGACAGGGCCAGCGCCGGCGGCGTCGCCTTCACCGTGGCGCAGTCGCCGCCCACGGCAACGGGCTGGTCGAACGCCGCCTGTGAAACTGTCGATACCGACATGGTTTGGTGGCCGTCGGAGAAACGCCGCGGACGGCGGCCTGCGGCCCCGTTTTACGGAACAATTCAGTCAAATTGACACCCAATTGTCGCACGGTGGTTAACAGTTGTTTCATCGGCGCCAGCGCGGCTTCCCGCCGCGCCCGCCGATTGCTAGGTTAGCGGCAATGATCGTTTCGTGCGGCGAAGCGCTGATCGATTTCCTGCCGCGCCGGGGGGCTGACGGAGCGACCGTCTTCCAGCCCTTCCCCGGCGGCTCGCCGTTCAACGTCGCCGTTGCGCTGGGCCGGCTCGACGCCAAGGCCGGCTTCTTCGGCGGTCTTTCCACCGACTTCTTCGGCACCATGCTCGCCGACGCCCTCCACGCCAGCGGCGTCGACATCGAATTTGCCGAGGTCAGCCAGCGGCCGACCACCCTCGCCTTCGTCAGCCTCGCCGGTGGCGAGGCGCGCTACGCCTTCTTCGACGAGGGCTCCGCCGGCCGTATGCTCACCGAGGCCGACCTGCCGGCGTTTCCCAAGGGCGTGAGCGCCCTTCACTTCGGCTCGTTCAGCCTTGCCGAAGAGCCGTGCGGCTCGGCGCTGGAGATGCTGATGCAGCGCGAGCAGCGCGACTGCGTCACCTCGCTCGATCCCAACGTCCGCCCCTCGTTGATCAAGAACCGTGACGGCTACGTGGCGCGCATGGAGCGCATGGCGGCGATGAGCGACATCGTCAGGCTGAGCGAGGACGACCTCGCCTGGCTGGCGCCCGGCGCATCCTTTCAGGCGACGGCCCGCCACTGGCTTACCCGCGGCGCCAAGCTTGTGGTGCTGACCAAGGGCACGGCCGGGATCGAGGGACTGACCAAGACCGCATCGGCCTCCGTCGCCGGCATCGAGGTGGATGTGGTCGACACGGTCGGTGCCGGCGACACCGCCACCGCCGCCATCCTCGCCCGACTCGATCAATTGGGCCTGCTCGGCAAACCCGGCATCGCCGGCCTCAGCGAGGCCAACCTCGCCGACGTGCTCGGCTTCGCCGCCCGGGCGGCGGCGATCACCGTTTCGCGGGCCGGCGCCGATCCGCCGTGGCTGCGCGAGATGACCTCGCCCGCTTGAGCGAGCGGTAAAGGGCGCGGAATTTCTCGAAGCGGGCGTCATAGACGTCGCTGAGCGCGGGCTCCGGATCGACGATCTCGACGATTGCCGGCTGGGTGGCGACGGCAGCGACCGGCTCGCCGGTCGCGGCCAGGCGCGCCAGGCGGGCGGCGCCGAAGGCCGGACCGGTATCGCCGCCGGCAAGCCTCAGGATCGGGCGGCCGAGAACGCTCGCCACCACCCGCATCCACAACGGGCTGCGCGCGCCGCCGCCGATCATCGCGATCGGGCCGCCGGCAAGCTCGCCACCGAAGGCCATGGCGGCGTCCCTGAGGGCGAAGGCGACGCCCTCGACCGCCGCCAGCGCCAGGTCGTCGCGGCCGCTCGCCTGGTCAAGGCCGGCGAAGACGGCGCGCGCGTCGGGATCGTTGAGCGGCGTGCGCTCGCCGGCGAGGTAGGGCAGAAAGATCAGCGGCGAGGGGCCCCGCAAGCGGCTCTCCAGGCGGGCGAGCAGGGCGCCGATGTCGTTCTCGCGCAGGATGCGCGCCAGCCAGTCGACCACGCCGGCGCCGTTGAGCAGTGCCGCCATTTCGAACCAGCGTTCCGGCACGCCGTGGGCGAAAGCGTGGATGAGCGTCCCCGGTTTGGGGTGGTAGCGGTCGCGGGCGACGAAGATCTGCCCCGAGGTGCCGAGCGAGATGAAGGTGTCGCCTTCCTTGACGGCGCCGATGCCGATCGCCCCGGCGGCGACGTCGCCGGCCCCGGCGGCGACCACCACCTGATGGTCGATGCCCCAGCCGGCGAGGATCTCCGGCCGCACCATGCCCGACCACGACGGCCCCTCCAGCAGTCGCGGCAGCACCGCCTCGTCGATGCCGGCGGCCGAGACGATGAGCTGCGACCACCCGCGCGCCGCCTCGTCGAGCATCAGCGTGCCGGCGCCGTCGGCCATGTCGGTGGCGAACTCGCCGGTGAGGCGCAGGCGCACGTAGTCCTTGGCGAGCAGCAGCGCCCGCGCGCGGGCGAAGGCGTCCGGCTCGTGGCGCCTCAGCCACATCAGCTTGGGAGCGGTGAACCCGGGCATGGCGTTGATGCCGGCGACGATGGCGATGTCGGGCACCGCCGCTTCCAGCTCGGCGCACTCGGCGACCGCGCGACGGTCGTTCCACAGGATCGCCGGACGGATCGCCCGGTCGCTTTCGTCGAGCACGACGGCACCGTGCATCTGGCCGGCAAGTCCGATGGCGCGCAGCTCGCCAAAGCCGCGCTCGTCGAGGGCGCGCACGAGGTTGACCGCCCGCTCGCTCGCCCGCCACCACTCCTCGGGGTCCTGCTCCGACCAGCCTGGCTGCGGCCGACTGGTGGCGAGCGGCACCGCCGCCTCGGCGAGCACGTTCTCGCTCTCGTCGACGAGCACCGCCTTGATCGCCGAAGTGCCGATATCGATGCCGAGGAAGTTCATTCCACCCTGCCCGGCTTGAACTTACCATCGCTTTGGTGGATTGGGGCAGCCATGAACGAGACCGATACGACACCGTTGGCTCCCGGCGGCGAAGGGAGCTTCCTGCGCGGGTTGTTCGACGCTGCCGTCGCCGCCGCGATGCCGGCCGCCGTCGTGCCGCCCAACCTGCCGCCGCCGCCGAAAGGCCGCACCGTCGTGCTCGGAGCCGGCAAAGCGTCGGCGGCGATGGCGAGGGCGGTCGAGGACCACTGGCCGGGGCCGCTCCACGGCCTCGTCCTCACCCGCTACGGCCATGCCGTGCCGTGCCGGTCGATCGCGGTGGTCGAGGCCGCCCACCCGGTACCCGACCGGAACGGCGTCGACGCCGCCCGCCGCATCATGGAGCTGGCCCGCTCGGCCGGACCCAACGACCTCGTCCTTTGCCTGATCTCCGGCGGCGGCTCGGCGCTGCTGGCGCTGCCCGCCGCCGGCATCACCCTCGCCGATCAGCAGGCGGTCAACCGCGCCCTGCTCGCCTCCGGCGCTCCCATCGACGCCATGAACGCGGTGCGCAAGCACCTTTCCGCCATCACCGGCGGCCGTCTCGCCGCCGCGGCCTACCCGGCTGCGCTCACGAGCCTGATCATCTCGGACGTTCCCGGTGACGACCCCGCCACCATCGCCTCCGGCCCGACCGTCGCCGACGCCACCACCTTCGCCGACGCCCGCGCCGTCCTTGCCCGCTACCACATCGCCGCGCCGGCGGCGGTCGCCGCCCGCTTCACCACCGCCGACGACGAAACGCCCAAGCCCGGCGACCCGCGGCTCGCCCGCGCCCGCGCCGTCGTCATCGCCTCTGCCATGACCAGCCTGACCGCGGCCGCCGAGCGCGCCCGCGCCGCCGGCGTCGAACCGATCATCCTCGGCGACGCCATCGAGGGCCAGGCGCGCGAGGTCGGCGCCGCCATGGCGGCGCAGGCGCTCGCCGGGCGCAAGGCCGGGCGGCGCGTTCTTCTGTCCGGCGGCGAGACCACGGTGACGGTCACGGGCAGCGGCAAGGGCGGCCGCAATCTCGAATTCCTCGCCGGGCTCGCCCTCGCCCTCGACGGCGCCGACGGCGTGTTCGCGCTTGCCGGCGACAGCGACGGCATCGACGGCAGCGAGGACAACGCCGGTGCGGTGGTGACGCCGGACACCCTCGCCCGCGCCCGCGCCAGGGGCTTGGACCTCGCCGCCAGCCTCGCCGCCAACGACACCTATCCGGTGTTCGCCGCCCTCGGCGACCTCGTCGTCACCGGCCCGACCCTCACCAACGTCAACGACTTCCGCGCGCTGCTGATCGCCTAGCCGGGCAGCCGTCCGATATGTGCGCCTTTCGCCATTCACCCGACAAGCCGCTACAATAGCTTTGCCGGGTGCCAACCCAGCTGAGAGCATGAGAGCAAGTTCATGATTATCGTCACCGGCGGAAGCGGCAAGGTCGGTCGCGCCTGCGTAAGCGACCTCATCAAACACGGCTACGAGGTGACCTCGATCGACATGATACCGCCGCCCGGGCTGACCAACCCGCCGAAGCCGCACCACGTCCGTTTCAGCCGCGCCGACGTGACCGACTTCGGCCAGGCGATGGCGGCGGTCTCGATGATCGACGAGCGGGTCGCCAAGGTCACCGGCATCGTCCACCTCGCCGCCATCGCGGCGCCCGGACTGGCGCCCAACCACGTCACCTTCGCCGCCAACGCCGTGTCCACCTACAACATGTTCGAGGCGGCGCGGCAGCTCGGCATCCGCAACGTCGTGTGGGCCTCCAGCGAGACCGTTTACGGCATCCCCTACCCCAAGGGGCCGCTCTACGTCCCGGTCGACGAGGACGTCCAGCGGCCGGAGACCGCCTATGCGCTTGCCAAGTTCGTCGGCGAGGAGATGGCCAAGCAGTTCTGCCGCTGGGACCGGCGGATGAAGATCATCGGCCTGCGCTTCTCCAACGTCATGGAGCCGGCCGACTACGCCCATTTTCCCGACTACGACAAGGACCCGCAGTCCCGTCACTTCAACCTGTGGACCTACATCGACGCCCGCGACGCCGCCCAGGCGGTCCGCCTGGCGCTGGAGGCCAAGCTCACCGGTGCCGAGGTGTTCGGCATCGCCAACGCCGACTCGGCGATGAGCCGCGGCAACGACGCCCTGCTCGACGAGGTCTTCCCCGGGACCAAACGCAAGCGGCCGCTCAAGGCCAACGAGTCGCTGATCTCCATCGAGAAGGCACAGCGCGTGCTCGGCTACCGGCCGAGACACTCCTGGCGCAAGCAGCTTGCCGCCGCCGGGAAGCGGAAAGGCAAGTAGCTCACGCCTCCGGTACGGCCGCGTCGCTCGTCTCGCGCACCGGTGCGCCACCATAGCGCTCGGTGCGGATCGTCGCGAACGGCACCCCCATGGCGATGACCAGGCGGGTGGCGGCGTCGACGAAGGCGTTGGCGCCGCACACGTAGGTATGGCGCGGCGCCGCGCCGAGGCCGGCGAGCACCTCCGCAATCAGGTCGCCGTCGATGCGGCCGCCCCGCCACATCGCCGCGGCCGGGGTCTCGCGGGTAACCGTCCCATAGAGAGCGAAGCCGGGATCGCCGACGGCGCGGGCGACGAGCTCGTCGCGAAAGATCACCTCGGCGACACTGCGCGCCGAATAGATGAGTGCCGCCGGCACCTCGGGCGCCGCCGCCGCCCGGTGGCGCGCGATCGACATCAACGGCACCACCCCGGAGCCGCCGCCGATGAGCAGCAGCGGGCCGCCATCGGCCACGCGCCAGTTGAAGTGGCCGCCGATCGGCCCACGCATCTCGATGAGGTCGCCGACCGCCACCACTTCGTGGAAGAACGGCGACACCTCGCCGTCGTCGAGACGCTCGATCACCAGCTCGACCTCGGGCTCGCCCGGCGGCGAGCCGACCGAATAGCTGCGCTGCGCCCGGTAGCCGTCGGGGGCGGTGAGCCGCACGTCGACGTGCTGGCCGGCGACGAACGACGACCACTGGGACGGCTCGAGAAAGAAGCTTTTGACCGTCGCCGTCTGCACGACGATGCGGGTGACGGTCGCCTGCTGCCAGGCGAGGCGGCCGGGCTGGGCGGACACGGTCACGGGATCAATCGCCGGTGAAGCGCTGCTCGCGCCACGGGTCGCCGTAGATGTGGTAGCCCCTCAGCTCCCAGAAGCCGGGCTCGTCGCGCTCGGTGAACTGGAGGGCGTTCAGCCACTTCGCCGACTTCCAGAAATAGAGGTGGGGGACCAGCAGCCGGGCCGGGCCGCCGTGGTCTGGGGCGATCGGCACGCCCTCGTAGCGGACGGCGACCATCGCCTTGTCGCCGGCGAGATCGGCGAACGGCACGTTGGTCGAGTAGCCGTCGTAGGAATGGGCGAGCAGGTATTGCGTGGGCGGCTCGAGCTCGGCGTCGGCGAGCAGGTCGTCGATGCTCACCCCGTCCCAGTTGGTGTCGAACTTGCTCCATTTGGTGACGCAGTGGATGTCGCGCTTGATGGCGGTGCGCGGCAGCGCGTTGAACTGCTCCCACGTCCACGTCTTGACCGGCCTCGGCCCGACCTTGAGGGTGAAGCGCCAGGCGCCGGTCTCGATCCGCGGCGTTGCCCCGGCCGACAGCACCGGGAAGCCGCGCTCGAGGTACTGGCCGGGCGGCAGCCGCCTGGCGTCCTCCTCGCTCGGCCGCCGGCCGACGAAACCGCGCGTGATCGCCATCACCCTCTTCCTTTCCGGTGAACCTCGCGGCCTCTCAAGTGGCGCGGGCGGCCTTCACGGTCAACACACGAGGTGGCGACCTCGTCGGCCCTAGGGCAGGCGTGCCAGCCGCTCGCGCAGCAACGCAAAGAAGCCGTCGGCGTCGGCCTCGCGCAGGAAATGCACGTTCCTGGGCCGGTCGGTGATCTGCCACCAGTCGGCAACCGTCATGCCGCGGGTGAGCCGGCCGGTGGTCTCGATGCTGACGTTGATGGTCTTGCCGGTGAACAGCTCCGGCCTGAGCAGCCAGGCGATGACGCAGGGGTCATGCAGCGGCGCGCCGAGCGAGCCGTATTTGGCGAGGTCGAAGCGTTCCGAGAACGAGAGCAGGCCGGCCACCGCCTCGCCGGCGCGATTGCCAATGGCGGCGATGGCGTCGAGGCGCGGCTGCGTGGTCAGCACACGGTGGGTGACGTCGAGCGGCGCCATGGTGATCGCAATGCCGCTCTTCATGACGATATCGGCGGCATCGGGGTCGACGTAGATGTTGAACTCGGCGGCGGGGGTGACGTTGCCCACCTCGAAATAGGCGCCGCCCATCATGACGATCTCGCGCACGCGCGGGGCGATCGCGGGCGCCTTGACCAGCGCCATGCCGATGTTGGTGAGCGG
>CAZSWL010000231.1:0-15133 GCA_964610725.1 uncultured Bauldia sp. | reverse complement strand
TCTTCTTCGGCGATTCGCCGCCAGGTATCGAGGGCGGCGGCAAAACCGTCGAACGCCTGCCGCGGCAATCCGGCCTTGCCGTATACCGCCCTGAGGGCGGCGGTGCGCCCACCCCTGACCAGGCTTGCCACCCGCTGGCGCGGGACGCCCGCGAGCGCCGCCAGACCCGCCTCGAAGAAATCGATATTGCCGGCGCACACCGCCCGCAGCATTAGCGCGGTCGTCAACTGTCCGGTGATGCGCAGGTGCTCAACCAGCGCCGGCAGGTCGGCCGTCTCGGTCTCCGCCGCAATGGCGACCGTGGCACGATCGCACGCTTCCCGGGTCACGGTCCTGGCACGCGCTTCGTTGACCCACGACTTCGCCACGATCAGGCTGCCGAGCAGGTCGCCGAGGTAGCGGACCAGCATCTGGCGGACGTCGGCGGCGAGGTCGCCGCGCGCGAACAGCGCTTCACGGATTGCCGCGTCGTCGCCGAAACGCTCGACGATGCACTTAAGGCTGATCGCCGCCATCGACACGCCCGGGTTCGTCACAAGGGCAAGACAGGCATTGCGCTCACCCGCCTCGGCCATCGATGCCGCCACCGTGCTCGACACCACCGGCCGCGACGCGACCGCGATCTGCAGCGGCTCCGAGGCGGCGGCGACGATGTCGACCAGCTCCGAATCGATCAGCAACGGCGAGCGGGCAAGCACAACGGCGGCGATCTGGGGCTGGTCGGCAGCGAGCGTGATGATGACGTGGCGCGGCGCCTCTGGGCTGGCTGCAAGCGCGTCGGCGAGGGCGAAGCGCACGTCCGGCGAGGCGTCATCCAGCAGGATGGTGATCGCCGCCTCCATGCCGCTTCTCATCTCCTCGTCGTCGTCGCAAGTGAGATAGGCGCGCCCGAGCCCATAGGCGGCCTCGGCGCGGCGGCCGGCGGGGGCGCACTCGACCCATTCGAGGAACTGGCGGACGCTCATCGGCAATCCCTGTCGTGCGAGGTTTGCCCGGCGATCTTTCCGGCAAAGTCGTTAACGTTTCGTTCACCGTGAATTTTCAGGCCTTGCCTGGCGTTGCGAGGCGGCTACTGGTTGGCGGATGCGCTCGCTGCTTCTGGTCAGGCCGCATTCCGACGCCGCCCTCGCGGCGGCTCTGGCGGCCGGCGCCGATGCCGTCACCGTTGATTTCACCGGCTCCCTCACCGTCGCCGAACGGGACGCGCACCGTCGCCGCACCGCCGATTATCTGCGCCGGCGCGGTGCGCACGGCCGCTTCTTCGTGCGCGTCAATGCGCTCGCCTCCGGTCTCACCTCCGACGACCTCGACGCGGTGGTGCCCGCCCGCCCGCACGCCATCGTGCTCGCCGGCGCGACCGGCATCGCCGAAGTGGTGCGCCTGTCGGCGCTGCTGAGGCCGCGCGAGGCCATGGCCGGCATCGCGGACGGCGCCACCGCCATCCTCGCTGTCGCCGCCGATACGCCGGCCGGGGTGCTCGCCCTCGATTCGTTCGCCGCTGGCAGCCGGCGGCTCATCGGCATCGCCTGGGACGAAACCGCGCTGAGGTCGACCCTTGCCAGCCGGGCACCCCGTCGGGCGCCCCTGCCCGACCCCCTCCGCCTCGCCCGCGCGCTGACCGTTGTCGCCGCCGCCGCCGGCGGCGTTGCCGCCATCGACACGGCGGTCTCCGCCGGCAGCGATCTTGCCGCGCTGGAGAGGGACACACGGCAGGCGCGCGACGACGGCTTCTCCGCCAAGTTCGCCGCCGACGCCGATCAGGTGGCGGTGATCAACCGGGTGTTCGCGGCGTCCAATAGGTGACGATCTGCTTGAGGTCGGGACGCGGTCGTTCGACCGGTGGCACGGTCGGCGTGCCGACGTGAATGAAGGCGACGATGCGCTCGCCCGGCTTCACGCCGAGCAGCCGTCCGGCTTCCTCGTCGTAGGCGATCCAGCCGGTCCTCCAGTTGGCGGCGTAGCCGAGGGTATGGGCGGCGAGCACCAGGCTCATGGCGGCGTTGCCCGCCGACAGCACCTGTTCCCATTCGGGGATCTTGGGATGCGGTGCCGCGGTGCTCACCACCGCCACCACCAGCGGCGCCCGCGCCAGCCGAAGCCGCTCCTCCTCGAGTTGCTTTTCGTCGGCATGCCGGTTGCGCGACCCGAACAGACGGGCAAGCTCCTCGCCCACCTGACGGCCTGCCGGTCCGGAAAAGACGATGAAGCGCCACGGCACCAGCTTGCCGTGGTCGGGCACGTGGGCCGCAATGGTCAGCATCTCGGCGAGTTCGCTCTGGCTCGGCGCCGGCGGCCCGAGGAACGTTGCCGGTATCGACCGGCGATGCTTGAGGAGATCGAGGGCGTCTGGCATGGGATGGCCGCTCCGGCGCAAATCGAGACGATCGGCACCAATACAACCGCCGCCGATGGCCATTGCAAGCGTGCCTTTCGGCGCACGGCCTTGAATTCGCCACGGAATCCGTGATTTTTGGCGGCGGCGGCAGGATCGCAGGGGCATGCCGGGGGTCATGACGAACACGCGCCAGCGCAGACGGACGGGATGGCACGGGGCGCTTGCCGTCTTCGCCGGTCTGATCGTCCTGCTGGCTGTGGCCGCCACGGCAACGGCGAAAGACAACAAGGTTCCCCTCCCGCGGCCGTCGCCAAGCGAGGCAACCGATGCGGTCGTGCCCGACACGGGCGGCGCCGGCGACAACATCGCCGGCCAAGGCGCCGGCAGCGGCGACGATCTCGGCACCGACACCGACACCGACACCGATTCGGTCGACGTCGGCAACGACACGACAGCCGCGCCCGACGTCGGTCCGCCCGCCGACATCCGCCCCGGCTCCTACACGCTGGAGGCGCGCCTGACCGCCGACGGACCGGCGCTCGCCAACGGCGTCAAATGGCGCATCTTCGGCGACCAGCCCGGCAGCGACGGCTCGTTGCCGGTCCTCGGGCAGGCGAGCGGCGGGGTCATCTACCTCAAGCTCGATCCCGGCACCTACTACGTCGATGCCGCCTTCGGCGACGCCAGCGCCAGCCGGCGCATCGACGTCACCAGCCCGACCGGCGGTCAGGTGGTGGTGCTCAACGCGGGCGGCATGCGGCTTCTCGCCGTCAACGGCGACGACAACCAGCTTGGCCCTGGTAGCGTCAACTTCGACATCTCGGCCTACGACGAAAGCGGCTCCGACGAGAACGTCATCGTTCACAACGCGCCACCCGGCCACGTCATCGCGCTCGCCGCCGGCATCTATCACGTGGTGTGCCACTACGGCGACGCCAATGCGGTCGTGCGCGCCGACATCCGCGTCGACGCCGGCAAGCTGACCGAGGCGACGATGTACCAGAAGGCAGCACGGTTGACGCTGAAGCTGGTCGAGCAGCACGGCGGCGAGGCGCTGGCTAACACGGCCTGGTCGGTCGTCACGCCGGCCGGCGACACCGTCGTCGAAAGCGTCGGCGCCTTCCCCTCGGTCGTGCTTGCCGCCGGCAACTACAAGGCGATCGCCAAGCACGACGGCAAGACCTACGAAAGCGACTTCAAGGTGGAGGCCGGCATCGACCGCGACGTCGAGGTGCTGTTGCGCTAGGAGCGAAGCCGCCGACGCCGTCGATTTCCGCCCGCCCAACACCGGACTCCGGCGCCTGGCACTGATATCATGTGCCGACCAGCGGGTGGCCGCGGCTCACTCGGTCTGCGCGGGAGAGGCGCCCATGATCAGGTTAGCGCCAGTAGCGTTGGTTGTGGTTGCGTTGGTGCTGCCCCTCGCCGGCGCGGCCGGAGCGCAGACCACCCGTCGCGTCCGGATCTTCGGCACCAAGGTCGCCCTCGACTGCCACATCCTCCAGTTCAAGGAGATGGTGGTGACCAACCTCACCCCGTCGACGATCGCGGCGGGCACGACGATCTTCTTCGACGCTACCCGCTACGGCGGCGGCGACCACTATACCGGCAGCTTTGCAAGCCCCGCCCTCGGGTCCGGCGCCTCCGCCTATCACAGCGTCGGTCAGTCGAGTTCGTGCAGCGCGTGGTACGTCAAGACGCCTTTCTTGAATCCGAACCGGCAGAACCAGCTGCAGACGCGATAGGGCATGCCTCACGCCGCCTCTTCGCCGAGGCGCCGGCGTTCGTCGGGCGGCACCGCCTCGACCCTCAGCGCCGCCACCGCTTGGCCAAGCGGCATCGATACCTGCTCCTTCTCGCCCAGACGGCGCACGTTGACCGTGCCCTCGTCGTCCTCGCGCTTGCCGGTGACCAGGATGACCGGAACCTTGGCGAGCGAGTGCTCGCGCACCTTGTAGTTGATCTTCTCGTTTCTGAGGTCGAGCTCGACCCTGAGGCCGGCGTTGGCGAGATCGTCGCGGACGCGGCGGGCATAATCGTCGGCGTCGGAGGTGATGGTCGCCACCATCACCTGCACCGGCGCCAGCCACAGCGGGAAATGGCCGGCGTGGTTCTCGATGAGGATGCCGAGAAAGCGTTCCATCGAGCCGCAGATGGCGCGATGGACCATCACCGGCCGCTTCTTGGCGCCGTCGGAATCGACGTAGAAGGCGCCGAACCGCTCCGGCATGTTGAAATCCACCTGGGTGGTGCCGCACTGCCAGTCGCGCCCGAGGGCGTCGCGCAGCACGTATTCGAGCTTCGGCCCGTAGAAGGTGCCCTCGCCCGGGTTGACCCCGGTCTTGACCCGCCCGCCCGACTGGGCGGCGATCCGGTCGAGCAGCCGGCCGAGCACCTCCTCGGCATGGTCCCACAGGGCGTCGGTGCCGACCCGCTCGTCGGGACGGGTGGCGAGCTTGACGGTGATCTCGTCGAAGCCGAAGTCGGCGTAGGTCGACAGCACCAGATCGTTGATCTTGAGGCATTCGTCGGCGAGCTGGTCCTCGGTGCAGAAGACGTGGGCGTCATCCTGGGTGAACGCCCGGACCCGCAACAGGCCGTGCAGCGCACCCGACGGCTCGTAGCGGTGGACGACGCCGAACTCGGCCAGCCGGTACGGCAGGTCGCGATAGCTCTTCAGCCCGTGCTTGAAGATCATGATGTGGCCGGGGCAGTTCATCGGCTTGATGGCGTAGACGCGCTCGTTGTCGTCCGCCTCGTCGCCGGCCGGGCGCGCGGAGAACATGTTCTCGCGGAACCAGCCCCAGTGGCCTGAGGTCTCCCATAGAGACTTGTCGAGCACCTGCGGCGCGTTGACCTCCTGGTAGGTGCCCTTGAGCCGGCGGCGCATGTAGGAGATCAGCTCCTGGAACATGGTCCAGCCCTTGGGGTGCCAGAACACCGTGCCCGGCCCCTCCTCCTGGAAGTGGAAGAGGTCGAGCTCGCGGCCGAGGCGACGGTGGTCGCGCTTCTCGGCCTCCTCCAGCATCTTGAGGTACTGGTCGAGCTCGCCCTGGCTGCGCCAGGCGGTGCCGTAGATGCGGGTCAGCATCGGGTTGCGCGAGTCGCCGCGCCAATAGGCGCCGGCGACCTTCATCAGCTTGAAGGCCGAGCCGATCTGGCCGGTCGACACCATGTGCGGCCCGCGGCAGAGGTCGAACCAGTCGCCCTGCTTGTAGATCCTGATCTCCTGATCGGCGGGGATCGCATCGACCAGCTCGACCTTGAACATCTCGCCCATGTCGGCGAACACCCGCTTGGTGTCGTCGCGCGACCACACCTCCTTGGTGAACGGCCGGTCGCGGGCGATGATGTCGCGCATCTTCGCCTCGATCTTGGGCAGGTCCTCGCTGGTGAACGGCTGGTTGCGGAAGAAGTCGTAGTAGAAGCCGTTCTCGATCACCGGCCCGATGGTGACCTGGGTGCCGGGATAGAGGTCCTGCACCGCCTCGGCCATGACGTGGGCGGCGTCGTGGCGGATGAGGGCGAGCGCGCGCGGGTCGTCGCGGGTGACGATCTCGATGCTGGCGTCGCGCTCGATCGGATCGGCGAGATCGGCGAGCGCGCCGTTGAGCGCCATCGCCACCGCCTTCTTGGCGAGCGACTTCGAGATGCCCTCGGCGATTTCGCGGCCGGTGATGCCGGCGGGAAATTCGCGCACCGAATTGTCGGGAAAGGTCAGGCGGATCATCGCAACCTCCGGCTCACTCCCGCGTACGGGCGCGGGTAAGCGGTTGTTCGGGCGGCTCTTAGTGGACGGCGGCGTCCCGGGCGTCAAGTCTCGCCGGCCGGCGCCGACGGCTGACCTGCCCACACGGGTCAATTGACAGCAGCGGCATATGCCATTTCACCTGCCTGCCGGCACATCCTGCCAGGAGCCCGTCATGCAATCACGTCGCCTGGGAGCCCAGGGTCCGCTCGTCTCCGCCATCGGCCTCGGCTGCATGGGCATGTCGGATGCCTATGGTCCGGCCGACCGCGACGAGAGCATCGCCACCATCCACGCCGCCCTCGACGCCGGCATCACGCTCATCGACACCGGCGACTACTACGGCATGGGCCACAACGAGATGCTGATCGCCGAGGCGCTGGCCGGGCGCGACCGCGCCCTGATCAGCGTGAAGTTCGGCGCTTTGCGCGGCCCCGACCGCAGCTGGCTCGGCATGGACACACGGCCAGCGGCGGTGAAGAACTTCGCCGCGTACACCCTGCGCCGGCTCAAAACCGACCACATCGACATCTACCGCCCCGGCCGTCTCGACCCGACCATCCCGATCGAGGACACCGTCGGCGCCATCGCCGAGCTGATCGAGGCCGGCCACGTCCGCTACATCGGCCTGTCCGAAGTCGGTGCGGCGACGATCAGGCGCGCGCACGCGGTCCACCCCATCGCCGACCTGCAGATCGAGTATTCGCTGATCTCGCGCGGCATCGAGGACGACATTTTGCCCGCCTGCCGCGAGCTCGGCATCGGCATCACCGCCTATGGCGTGCTCGCCCGCGGCCTAATCAGCGGGTACTGGTCGAAGGACCGGCCGGTTGCACCCGGCGATTTCCGCAGCTTCGGCCCGCGCTTCAGCGGCGCCAACCTCGACCACAACCTGACGCTGGTGGAGGCGCTGCGCGACGTCGCCGGCGCCAAGGGGGCCACCGTCGCCGAGATCGCCATCGCCTGGGTGCTGTCGCGCGGCCCCGATATCGTGCCCTTGATCGGCGCGCGCCGCCGCGACCGCCTCGCCGAGGCGCTGACCGCGCTTGAGCGCAAACTCGGCGACGACGACCTCGCCGAGATCGAGCGGGCGGTGCCGCCCGGCGCGGCCGCCGGCACCCGCTACGCCGCCGAGCAGATGGCCCACCTCGACAGCGAACGCGGCAGGGCGGGCGGCTAGGCCTGCGACACTTTGGCACGACGACGAGGCCGTCCCGCATCCGCCACATAGTTGGGCAATCGAGCGGCGGCGAGGCGCCCCGCCGAGAGGAACTTGGTCCACCCGACAGCGCCAGAAGACGCGCCTTTGAGCCTTTCTTGCCGGAGGGGTTCAGCGGTGAACCACACGCCACACTTGCTCATCGTCGACGACGACCGCGGGATCAGGGATCTGGTTTCCAGCTTCCTGTCCAAGCACGGCTACCGCGTCGCCACCGCCGGCGATGCGCGCGAGATGACCGACGCCCTCGCCGTCAATTCCATCGACCTCGTGATTTTGGATCTCATGCTGCCGGGCAAGGGCGGCCTCGACATCTGCCGCGAGTTGCGCGCCGGCTCGTCGATCCCGGTACTGATGCTGACCGCCATTGGCGAGGCGACCGACCGCATCGTCGGTCTCGAGATGGGCGCCGACGACTACCTCGCCAAGCCGTTCAACCCGCGCGAGCTGCTGGCGCGCGTGCGCGCGGTTCTGCGCCGCACCAACGGGCAGACCGCGGCCGCACGACGGCCTTCTCCCGCCGCCGCCGGCAACACGCTGCTGCGCTTTGCCGGCTGGCAGCTCGATCTCGGCCGCCGGCGTCTCGAATCGCCCGATCAAATGATCGTCGATCTCACCACCGGCGAGTACGAGCTGCTCATCGCCTTCGCCGAACATCCCCGCCGGGTTCTTACCCGCAACCAGCTTCTCGATCTCACCCGCGGTCGCGATGCCAACCCGTTCGATCGCAGCATCGACGTTCAGGTCAGCCGCATTCGTCGCAAGATCGAGGACGACGCCAAGTCGCCGGCGCTGATCGTCACCGTGCGCGGCGACGGCTACATGTTCACACCCGAGGTGGAGGTCGCATGAGACGTTTCCTGCCCGACAGTCTGGCGGCGTGGGCGCTGATGATCCTGATCGGCGTGCTCATCGTCGCGGAGGTCTCGACGCTGGCGGCGATCCTGCAAAGCCGGGCTGCCTCCGCCCGCATGACCGGCTTCTTCCACCTCGCCCAACGGGTCTCCTCCATCGCCCGTGCCATCGCCGCCGAAACGCCCGGCCAGCGGCAGCCGCTCGCTGCCGCCCTGTCCGAATCCACCTTGAGCGTGCGCGTCGATCCGCTTCCGCTCGGCCACGCCGATCCCGGCAACGACGACGGTCTCGCTGAGCTCGAAGACGTCCTGCAGGGGCGTCTGGCCGACGCCGGTGTCACCGACGTGCGCGTCGAGCTGCGCCCGCACGAGATAATCCCCGACCGCAACCAGGTGGTCGGCCCGAGCGCCGGCGCCGGCCCGATCGAGCAGACGCTTTCCAAGATCGCCCAACGCTACGCCGGCAACGACGCCTACATCGCCTCGATGAAGCTTGCCGACGGTTCGTGGCTGAACTTCATCGCGGCGATCGCCCCCTCCCCCAATCTCTGGTCGATGAACGCGCTCGCGCTGGTCGCTTTCGCCATCGCCGCGGTACTGGCGGCATCGATCTGGGCGCTCAGGCAGCTGACGGCCCCTTACGCGCTCCTTGCCGCCGCCGCCGAGCGCTTCGGCCTCGACCACAATACTTCACCGTTGCCCGAGCGCGGCCCGAGCGAAATCCGCACCGCGGTGCGCGCCTTCAACCTGATGCAGGAAAGGCTGAAACGCGTGATCGACGACCGCAACCAACTCGCCGCGGCGATATCGCACGATCTGCGCACCCCGGCGACGCGCCTGCGCCTGCGCGCCGAGTTCATCAGCGATCCCCGCCAGCGCGCGCACATGCTCGCCGATCTCACCGAGATCGAGACTATGACCCGCTCGGTGCTCGCCTTCGCCAGCGACTCCGCCCAGCCGGAGGTGCGCGAGCCGCTCGACCTGGTTTCGCTGCTTCAATCCCTCTGCGACGACACCACCGGGGCGACGCTGGCCCTCCCGCCCGACCTGCCGCCGCGCATCGCCTATCCGGCGCAGCCGGTGGCGCTGCGCCGCTGTCTTGCCAATCTCCTCGACAACGCCGTCAGGTACGGCGAACGCGCACTGGTCACCCTGACCCTCGACAAGGCGGCGGTGCACATCCGCGTCGACGACGACGGCCCCGGCATTCCGGCGTCTTCGGTCGAGGAGGTCTTTCGCCCGTTCCGACGGTTGGAAGCCTCGCGCAATCGTGAGACCGGCGGGACCGGGCTTGGCCTCACTATCGCTCGTTCCGTGGCGCGTGCCCACGGCGGCGACATCGTCCTTGCCAACCGGCCGGCGGGTGGCCTCACCGCCGAGCTGGTGCTGCCGCTGGTGGCGCCGGCGAGGTTCAACCGCGCCGCATAATCCGCATCAGACTGCAAAAAAGGTCGGCGGCCCATGATGGCCGCCGACCGGACCCAACGTGGCCGGTGAGGGAACCGGCGACAGGCTGCCTACTCGCAGCGGGAGTCCGCCTTCAACGCCGCGCTGGCGTCGGCCTTGGAGTTGTAGCCCGAGGTGCCGATCATGACGATCTTGGCGCCATCCGGCTTGTGCGTGCTCACCGTGCACTTGTGCGTCTTGGCGTTCTGACCGACGTAATACATGGTGGCGGCGAAAGTCGGGGTGGCGAAGGCGGCAAGCACGGCGGCGGTCACCAGAACCTGGCGAAACCACCACCGCCGTGTAACCGCAGTGTTTCCCGCGCCCGCCGTTGTGTAACGAATTGTTACCGGCGCCCTGCGCGTGGCTACCGGCCGTAATTCCGTCTAGAATGATTCCAGGGACGCGAAAGCCCGGATCCATGCAGATCTTCTCCTTCACTTCCCAGAAAGCCTTTTCCGACCTGACCGATCGCGAGGTTCTCGCCCTCGCCATCCAGAACGAGGAAGAGGACGGCCGCATCTATCGCGAGTTCGCCGAGCGCATGCGCGAGCCCTACCCGGCGTCCGCCGAGATCTTCACGGCCATGGCCGAGGAGGAAAACGATCACCGCCGGCGCCTGCTGGAGCTCTACCAGCAGCGCTTCGGCGACCACATTCCCCTCATCCGCCGCGAGGACGTTCGCGGCTTCATCCGCCGCAAGCCGGTGTGGATGACTTCGACCTTCGACGTCGACGCCATGCGCGAACGCGCCGCCTCGATGGAGGCGGAGGCCGAGAACTTCTATCGCCGCGCTGCGGCGCGCACCAGCGACCCGGCGGTGCGCACGCTGCTCGACGACCTCGCCGACATCGAGGCCGGCCACGAGGCGATGGCCGAGCATCTCGAGGCCGGCGTCTCCACGGAGGCGCGCGACGAGGAGCGCGAGACCGCCCGCCGCGCCTTTCTGTTGCAGATCGTACAGCCGGGCCTGATCGGCCTCATGGACGGTTCGGTGTCGACGCTGGCACCGTTGTTCGCCGCCGCCTTCGCGACCGAGAACACCTGGGCCACCTTTCTGGTCGGGCTCGCCGCCTCGCTCGGCGCCGGCATCTCGATGGGCTTCGCCGAGGCGCTGTCCGACGACGGCACCCTGACCGGACGCGGCCATCCCTGGGCGCGCGGCCTGGTCACCGGCCTGATGACGACCGTGGGCGGTCTCGGCCACACGCTGCCTTACCTCATCCCGCACTTCGCCGTCGCCACCACCGTCGCCATCATCGTGGTGCTGGCCGAATTATGGGCGATCGCCTGGGTGCGGCATCGGTACATGGACACCCCCTTCTTCAGCGCCGCCGTCCAGATCGTGCTCGGCGGACTGCTGGTGTTCGCCACCGGCATTCTCATCGGTAGCGCCTAGTCGTTTAGGTCGAGACGGGTCTTCGGGTCGATGTGTGCGCCGGTCCACCGCCCGTAACGCCACGGCAGGTACCAGCGGGCGTTGTCCGGCAGCGTCTCGGGCACGGGGTCGTATCCCGAGGCGCCGCCCGGCCCGCAGCGCTGGAACCTAGCCAATCCGATCCACAGGCCCACCCACAGCCCGTAACGGGAAATCGCCATCTCCGTGTAGGCCGAGCACGTCGGCAGGTAGCGGCACTGACCGCCGAGGTACGGCGACAGGACCAGCCGGTAGAGGCGAATGAGGCCGATGGCGGCAAGGCCGGGAGCCCGCGCCAGCGCCGTGAACAATCTCGTCATACTTCGGTGCTACCGGTTGCCGAGAGGACGCCGGCGCCCGGAACCGTCAACCAATTCTTCACCATGGTGGCGGAGCGTAGTGGCCAAGAGGGTCGGGTTGGCATGGAAATGACGGGGCTCGAGCGCCAGGAGGTGTCCAGGATGGCCCGGCTTCTTCACTGCTACATCCAGTACCGACGGGTCGGTTTCACTCGCATGGCGGCATTTCGCTTTGCCTGGCTGGTGTTCAGCGCCCGGGTGAGGCCCGCGGCCGTGACCCGCCTCGCCAAGCGCGGCTAGCTGCCCGACGCCCGTTTCGCCGCGATCTGATCGACGGCATCGACGACGGCGTCGAAGGTCAGCAGGGTCGAGGCGTGGCGAGCCTTGTAGTCGCGCACCGGCTCCAGAAACTTGAGGTCGGCGAAGCGGCCGTCGGGCGGCGGGCCGTTTTCCTTCAGCATGCCGATCATCGCCTGGCGTGCCTGGCGCAACTCGCCGGCGGTGGCGCCGACAATGTTGGCCGCCATGATCGACGACGACGCCTGTCCGAGCGCGCAGGCCTTCACCTCGTGTGCGAAATCGGTGACCACGTCGCCGTCCATCCTGAGGTCGACGGTGACCGTCGACCCGCACAGCCGCGAATGCGCCGTGGCGGTGGCGTCCGGGTGATCGAGGCGCCCCAGCCGCGGAATTGCCCCGGCGAAGGCTAGGATGCGCTTGTTGTAGATGTCGTCGAGCATTACCGGCAAATATAGGCAATCACCGGTCCGGCCGCTATATAAGCGCCGATGAGGAGGGCGCTGTGGCGCCGGAGAACCCGAAATGGATGCCGTGTTCAAGAAGCCCGCCGCACCCCAGAGCGTCGTCGCCGCCGGCAAGGTCGAGCGTCCCACCCGGCAGGAAGCCGAACGGGCGGTGCGCACGCTGATCGCCTGGGCGGGGGACGATCCCAACCGCGATGGACTGAGGGACACGCCGGCCCGCGTGGCGAGCGTGTACGAGGAGTTCTTCGCCGGCTACCGCCAGCGGCCGGGCGACGTGCTCGACCGCACCTTCGAGGACCTTGGCAGCTACGACGACATGGTCGTCGTCCGCGACATCCCTTTCTACTCGCACTGCGAACACCACATGGTGCCGTTCATCGGCCGCGCTCATGTCGGCTACTACCCGACCGAGCGGGTCGTCGGACTGTCCAAGCTGGCGCGCATCGTCGAGGTCTTCGCCCGTCGCCTGCAGACCCAGGAACGCCTCACCGGCGAGATCGTCGCCGCCATCGACGGGGTGCTCAAGCCACGCGGCGTCGCCGTGATGATCGAGGCCGAGCACCAGTGCATGACCTTGCGCGGCGTCAGGGCGCACGGCACCGCCACGGTGACCACCCAGTTCACCGGCGCCTTCCGCGACGATGCCGGCGAGCAGACACGCTTCATGGCTCTGGTCAGGGGTAACGGCCAGAGCGCCTAGGCGTCTGCGCCGGCGCCGATACCGTGCGCGGGGTCTTCCCGCCTGAAAGCGAGTTCCGCCATGACCGACGCAGCATCGGCGTTCGCGCCGCGCACCGACCTTGAGACCATCGAAGGCGGCACGGCCTTTTCACCAAAATTCGACGCCGACGGCCTCATCGTCGCCGTCGCCACCTCGGCACAGACCGGCGAGGTCCTCATGGTCGGCCACATGAACCGCGAGGCACTGGCGCGCACCATCGCCAGCGGCGACGCCTGGTTCTGGAGCCGGTCGCGCAAGCGCCTGTGGCGCAAGGGCGAAGAGAGCGGCAACACCTTCCGCCTCGCGGAGGTGCGCATCGACTGCGACCAGGACGCCATTCTCATGAAGGTACGCGTCGCCGGCGCCGGCGTTGCCTGCCATCGCGGCTATCGCTCTTGTTTCTATCGCGCCGTCCCCATCGGCTCGCCGCCGACGCCAACCCTCGCCCTGGTTTTCGACAAGGCAATGCCGCGCCACGCCGGGGGCTGACGCCCCCGGCGGCCACCGCTCTCGTCGCCCGATCGATTAGGCGGTGGCTATGTAGGCGCGCATGTCCTCGGCCTCGCGCTCGACCTGCTCGATCCGCGCCTTGACCACGTCGCCGATCGAGATGATGCCGGCCAGCCGGCCCTTTTCGGCCACCGGCAGGTGGCGAAAGCGGCCGCGAGTCATGCGGATCATCACGTCGTTGATGGTGTCTGCCTCCGAGCAGGTCACCACCGACCGCGTCATGACCGCATTGACGGGGCTGGCGAGCATGTCCACTCCGTTGCGCGCCAGCGCCCGGACGACGTCGCGTTCGGAGACGATGCCGACGATGCGCCCGGCGTCGCCGACGACGACGATGGCGCCGATCTTGTGCCTGGCCAACGCCTCGACGAGGTCGCCGACCGTCATCGTCGCGGTCGCGGTCACCACGTCGCGGCCTTTCTCGGCAAGCATGGCAGCAACAGTCATGGGGCGTATCTCCTTGTCTCCCGCCCAACCCGACTAGCAACAAGGATGCGACGTTCCGTCGCACATGACAAGATGCACCGCAAAAAACCTCAACCGCGGGCAGAGACCGGATCGAACAGCGGGAACAAAAGGAGGCCGGCGATGAAGCCGCCGATGTGGGCGTCCCAGGCGATGGTCCCCGAGGCGATGCCCGAACTGGCCCAGCCGAGACCGAAGATCAGATTGATGGCGAACCACACGCCGACGAAGATGACCACGCGCGCATCGCGCACCACCGCCGCCAGCGGTGGCGCCGGCTTGCGATAGGTGCTGAGGCCGGTGCCCCGCCACAGCGGCCCGCCCTGCGAGAACACGAAGCGGCTGGCGCCGGCCATATGCGCCGAGATCGCCGCCGAGGCCCCGATCATCGGGGCGAGTTCGCGCGGATAGATGGCCATGTGCAAGGCCGCCCCGGCGACGGCGCCGACGACGGAAAAGGCGAGAAAACGCGACGGACCGAACCGCCAGGCGAGCGGACTGCCGAAGGCGGCGAGCCATACGCCGTTGATCAGCAGGTGGGCCCAACTCGCGTGCAGCAACGCATAGGTCACGAAGGTCCAGATGTGGGCGCCCGCCTCGCGCGGGATGAATCCGAACGTGGTGAACAGCCAGTACAGTTCCTGGTCGTTGAGAAACCACGCGCGTACGACGTGAATGGCAAACAACACCGCCAGCACGCCGACCACCACCGGCGGCAGGTTGAAGACCGGCTGGCGACCGGCCGGACGCCACGCTTGCTGAGCGGAATCGCGCATTTCCCGACAACCTTAGCGCCCCCGCCGGCCGAATAAAGGCGGTCGTCGCTTCCAGCCTGCCCCGCCGCCGCAGGGCGGGCAGGCTGGCACGTGGCCTGCAGCGACGGCGCCGGGACCAGGATCGGGCCGCTGGCTGTCTTGATCCTGGACGGCCCCGCCGGGCGGCGGGACGGCCGGCGGCCGGTTGCCGCCCCACAATGAAACGGAGCGGGCGAACGATGAAGCATGCAGCCTCACGCGAACTCTACCAGTACTGGAATCGCGTCCGCGGCGTCGAGCCGGCGCCGCAGCGCAGCGTCATCGAGCCGAGCGATCTGCGCCGCATTCTTCCCGACACCTTCATCCTCGAGGTGAGCGAGCCCGCGCGCTATCTCGTCCGGCTCGCCGGCACGCGCGTGTGCGCCATCTTCGGCCGCGAGCTCAAGGGGACCGACCTTCTCGACCTGTGGCAAGGCGAAGACCGCTCGGCGATGGCGACCCTCGCCGCGGCGGTGTCGCAGGACGGAGCCGCCGCCGTCGTCACCGTCGAGGCGCTGACGATGCGCGAGGCGAGCGTCGCCTGCGAGCTGTTGCTGCTGC
>CAZSWL010000230.1:0-4467 GCA_964610725.1 uncultured Bauldia sp. | reverse complement strand
CACCGGCAGCTTCTCGCCGATCAGCTTGAGCACGCTGATGTCGCGGAAGTAGCTCTTGCCGAAGTCGAAGCGCGAGTAATTCCACAGCATCAGCCCGAAGCGGGTGAGCGGCGGTTTGTCGAAGCCGAACTGCTTCTCCAGCGATTTGATGAACTCCGGATCGAGCCCCTGGGCGCCGCGGTATTTCGAGGTGGCGCTGTCCTCGCTGCCGCCGCCGGCGTTGGTGCCGGTGCCGGCGAAATCGCTGCCGCCGCCGGAGATGCGCGCCGTCGCCGACACGTTGGCGCCCTGCAGCTGGGCGATCACCCGCTCGACCGGTCCCCCCGGCGCGAACTGCACCACCAGGAAGCTGATCGCCATGATGCCGACGATGGTCGGGATCATCAGCAGGATGCGGCGAAGGACGTAGGCGCCCATGGCCTATCCCGTGTAGCCGATCGCCCGCGCCTTGTCGGCGTCGAACCACCACGTGATCTCCGGCTCGAAGGCATAGGCGGGCTTGGTCGGCGGCCAGGAGAAGATGTCCCACATGGCGATGCGATGGTCGGCGAGGTACCAGCCGGGCACCCAGTAGTGGCGGGCCCTCAGCACCCGGTCGATCACCCGGGTGATGGCGATCAGCTCGTCGCGGCTCGCGACCGCCGGCAGCCTGGCCAGCGCGGCGTCGACCGCCGGCTCCTTGATGCCGGCGAGGTTGTAGCTTCCCGGCGTGTCGGCGGCCTTCGAGCCGAAAAACAGCGGCGGCCCCTCGATCGGCGTCGCCGACAGGTTGAAGGCGGCAAGGACGATGTCGAAGTCGAAGTCGTTGAGGCGGGCCTGGTACTGGGCGGGATCGACCTGGCGGATGCTGCCGCCGACGCCGATGGCCCTGAGATTGTCCTGGTAGGGCGACAGCACCTTCTCGAACACCTGCGCGTCGATCAGGAATTCGATCGTGAGCGGCGTCCCTGCCTTGTCGACCATCCGGCTGCCGCTCTGCCTCCACCCCGCCGCGAGCAGCAACTCCTGGGCGCGCCTCAGCACGGCGCGGTCGCGCCCCGACCCGTCGGTCTTGGGCGGCATGTAGGGCTCGCCGAACACCTCCGCCGGCAGTTGGTCGCGGAACGGGTCGAGCAGCGCCACCTCCGCCGCGCTCGGCGGCGCCACCGCCTTGAAGTCGGAGTGCTCGAAGTAGGAGGCGAGCCTGATGTAGGAATCGAAGAACAGGTTGCGGTTCGACCATTCGAAGTCGAAGGCGAGCGCCACCCCCTGTCGCGTGCGCGGGTCGGCGAACTTGTCCCGCCGGGTGTTGAAGAACATGCCGTACATCGCCGGACGCTTCTCCTCCGGGAAGCTCTCGTTCTTCTTCACCTTGCCCTCGTTGAAGGCGGGAAAGTCGTAGCCGTTCGCCCAGATCGCCGAGGTTGCCTCCTCGCGGAAGGTGATCTCGCCCTTCTTGAACGCCTCGAACTCGGTCTGCCGCTCCTGGAAGAAGTCGATGCGGATGGCGTCGAAGTTGGTCTGGCCGACGTTGACCGGCAGCTCCTTGCCCCAGTAGTCGGCGACCCGCCGGTATTCGATGAAGCGGCCGGCGCTGAGATCGCCGACCTTGTAGGCGCCGGAGGCGAGCGGCGGCTCGAGCGAGGAGGAATCGAACGGGTGGTCGCTGTAGTAGGCCTTGGACAGGATGGGCAGCGTCGCGATGGTCAGGATGGTGAAGCGGTTCTGTTTGCCCGACAGGGTGACGACGACGGTGGCCTCGTCGCTTGCCGTGGCGCTCACCATCGGCTCCATCGGCTGGGTGATGGTCGGGTGGCCCTTGTCCTTGAGCAGCCTCAGCGCGAAGGCGACGTCTGCGGCGCTCAGCGGCGAGCCGTCGTGGAAGCGCGCCTCCTTCCTCAGGTGGAAGGTGAACACGTTGGCGTCGTCCGACACGTCGACGCTTTCGGCGACGAGGCCGTAGACGGCGTCGGGCTCGTCGCTCGCCCGCGCCATCAGCGTGTCGAAGGTGAGTTCCATGCGCGGCGGCGCGTCGCCCTTGAGCACGAACGAATTGAGCGTGTTGAACGTCTGGGTCGACTGGTTGTAGCTCCAGTCGGGCGGCGAGAAGTTCATGCGCCCGCCCTTGCGCGCGTCGCCGCTGACATAGTCGAAGTGCCTGAAATCGGCCGGGTATTTGAGCGCGCCGAAGACCGACAGGCCGTGCAGGCCGCTTCTGCCGGCGGCCCAGGCGAACGGCTTGACCAGCCCCGACAGGGCAAGCGCGCCGCCGCCGGCGAGCACGCTGCGTCGCTGCGGCCGCCAGCCGCCGCCCGTCATTGACCGCCCCCGACCTTGCCCGCCTTGCCGGCATCCCACCACCACACGTCGGGGAAGCCGATCGCGAACCTGATTTTCGTGTAGTCGGGATGGCCGAAGCGCTGCCAGTAGGCGATGCGGTCGGACAGGATGGTGTAGCTCGGGATGACGTACTGCTCCCACATCATCACCCGGTCGAGGGCGGCGACCGCGGCGAGCTGGTCGCTGCGGTTCTTGGCCAGGATGATGTCGTTGATGATGGTGTCGACCGCCGGGTCCTTGATGCCGGCGTAGTTGCGCGAGGATTCCCGATCGGCCGCGCGCGAGCCCCAGAAGTCGAGTTGTTCGTTGCCCGGCGAGTTCGATTCGGCCCAGCCGGTGTAGACCATATCGAAATCGCGCGAGCGCAGCCGGGTGATGAACTGGCTGGAATCGACCGAACGCACGGTGACGTCGATGCCGATGCGCTTGAGCGATTGCTGGTAGGGCAGGGCGACCCGCTCGATCACCGGGCCGTTGAGCAGGATCTCGAACGACACCGGCTTGCCGTCGGGTCCGATCATGTGGTTGCCCTCGAGGTGATAGCCGGCCTCTTGGAACAGCTCCACCGCCTTCCTGAGGTCGGCGCGCTCCTTCTCGGGGTCGCCGCCGACCGGGTTCTTGTATTCTTGCGTGAACACCTGCGGCGGCACCTCGTCGCGCACGCCGTTGAGGATCTCCAGTTCCTTGCCCTTGGGCAGTCCCTTCCAGCCGATCGGCAGGCCGTAGAAGAACGAGTTGATGCGCTGGTACTGGTTGAAGAAGATGGTGCGGTTCAGGTCCTCGAAGTCGAAGGCGTAGTTGAGCGCCCGCCTGACCCGCACGTCCTCGAACAGCCGCCGGCGGAGGTTCGGCACGAAGCCCACCATGACGCCCGAGGTCTGCTCGAGGTTGACCAGCTCCTTCTTGACCTTGCCCGCCTTCAGCGCCGGAAAGTCGTAGCCGGTCGCCCAGCGCTTGGCCTCGTTCTCCGACCAGAAATCGAATTCGCCGGCCTTGAACGCCTCGAACTCGACGTCGAGGTCGCGGTAGTACTCGTACTTGATCTGGTCGAAGTTGTTGGTGCCGACGTTGGTGTTGAGGTCTTTGCCCCAGAAGTCGGGCACCCGCTGGTAGGTGATCGACCGCCCGGGGTTTATGTCGGCGACCTTATAGGGGCCGGAACCGAGCGGCGGCTCCAGCGTGCTGTCGGCGATGTTGCGTTTCTTGCCTTTGGCGTCGCTGCCTTGCCACCAGTGCTTGGGCAGCACCAGCAGCTGGCCGACGATCTGCGGCAGCTCGCGGTTGCCCGATTCGTCGAAGGTGAAGGTCACTTCGTTCGGACCGGTTACCTCAGCCTTGGTGACGTGCTGATAGTAGAAGCGCTGGCTCGGGTTGAGCGCGACCAGCTGGTCGAACGACCACTTGACGTCCTCGGCGGTGATCGGCTGGCCGTCCTGCCACTTCGCCGCCGGGTTGATGCGGTAGGTCACCGACGAATAGTCGGCCGGAAACTTGAGCGCCTCGGCGATCTCTGGGTATTGCGCCGAGATGTCGAGCTGGTCGAACGGCTGCATCATCAGCGTCTGGTAGACGAGGCCGAGGCCGTCCGCCTGCACCCCCTTGGGCAGGATCGGATTGAGCGTGTCGAAGGTCGGGCTCGACCCCGCCAGGCGGGCGACGCCGCCCTTGGGCGCGTCCGGGTTGACGTAGTCGAAGTGGGCGAAGCCCGCCGGGTACCTGGGCGAATCGATCAGGCTGGTGGCCGACACCCAGTCGCCCGCCCGGGCCGGCGCAGGGGCGGCCGGGGCGAGGGCCATGAGCGCCAGCACGGTGGTCAGCAGTTTCGCCATCGGCCTCTCCCGCACGGCCGCGCCGCGCCCGTTTGCCGCCCTCTGTCCCATACTAGAGGCGGCGGGCCGAAAAACGACACCGTCTTTTCGGGAAATGGGCGCCCGCGGCCCGTTGCCGCCGCCCGCTCGCTACTGGGCGCCCGCCGGCGCCGGCAATTCGGTCGAATGCTGCGGTGTCGTTCCGCCTGCCGGCGTCTGCTGATCGCCCGCCGGCGTCGTGCCGCCCGCTGGCGTTCCGCCCGCCGCCGGGGCCGACTGATTGCCCGCTGGCGTTCCGCCCGCCGCCGGGGCCGACTGATCGCCCGTTGGCGTTCCGCCC
>CAZSWL010000229.1:0-10440 GCA_964610725.1 uncultured Bauldia sp. | reverse complement strand
CTCATCGTCGAGTTCGCCAATCAGTTGCGCGACGCCGGCCAATCGGTGCGCGAGGCGATCTACAATTCTGCCTTGATCCGTCTGCGTCCGGTGGTGATGACGATGTTCGCCACCGTGCTCGGCGGACTGCCACTGGTGTTGCGCAGCGGCGCCGGCTCGGAGGCCCGCCACGCCCTCGGCTGGGTCATCGTCGGCGGGCTCGGTCTGGCGACCCTGTCGACCCTTTTCCTGACGCCCGTCGTCTTCCTTCTCCTTGCTCGTTTCTCCAAGCCGCGCGGCGCCGAGACCGAGCGCCTCGAGCGCGAAATGGCCGCCGCCGAGGCCGCTCCGGGCTCGTTCAAACCGACCGCCGAGGAAGCCGGTGAAGTCGAGGAGTTTCCCGCCGCGGCCGAGTGAATCGTTCCTTCTCTGCCGGTGGTTCCCGGTCGGCCGCCGGACTGAGCCGGACTCAGCCCTGCGCCCGATCGTCGGGCCCGCGCGTGTGGAGAGCGGCGATGCCGCCGCCGCGCGCGCCGCGGCGATGCCGCAGCCAGTCCCACCCGGAGCGCAGCCGCGCCAGCCCCGCCAACGAGGCCGGCGTTACCACCAGCGTCAGCACCGTCGCGAAGCTGAGCCCGAAGACGATGGCCGTCGACAGCTGGATCCACCACTGCGTCGACGGCGCGCCGTAGGTGACCTCACGATTGACGAAATCGATGTTGAAGCCGAAGGCGATCGGCAGCACGCCGAGGACGGCGGTGACCGCCGTCAGCAGCACCGGTCTGGCGCGTTCGCGACAGGTCTTCATGATCGCTTCCTCGACCGGCACCCCCTCGCGCCGCAACCGGTCGTAGGTGTCGATCAGCACGATGTTGTTGTTGGTCACGATGCCAGCCAGCGCGATGATGCCGACTCCGCTCATCACCACGCCGAACGGCTGACCCATGACGATCAGCCCGATGAACACGCCGATGGTCGACAGCACCACCGCCGAAAGCACCAGCGCGACGCTCGACAGCTTGTTGAACTGGGCGAGCAGCACCGCGAAGATAAGAAAGATCGCCGCGCCGAACGCCTTCATCAGGAACGATTCGGCGTTGGTGCGTTCCTCGTTCTCGCCGGTCAGCTTCCAGGTGACCAGCCCCTTGAAATCGGTGCTCTCGAGCTGCTTGGCGACCTCCTGCTGCACCGCCGCCGTCTGCACCCCTTCGGCAACGTTGGCTGTCACCGTCACGGTCCGCTTGCCGTCGACCCGGTGAATGAGACCGACGCGCCGGGCGGGCACGCGTTTGACGAAGTTGCCGATCGGCACAGCTCCCGCCGGCGTCTGGATTTCGAGGCTGTCGATCTGGTCGAGAGTGCGGCGGTCCTGCGGCACGCGCAGGATGATGTCGACCGGCTTGTCGGTGTTGGCCGGGCGGTAGTCGGTGATTTTCATCCCGTTGGTCACCAATTGCACCACCGAGCCGACCGAGCCGACGCCGATGCCGTATTTCGCCGCCTCCGCCTTGTTGATCTCCAGCCGCCAGTCGATGCCGGGCATCGGCAGGCCGCTGTCGAGGTCGCGGATTTCCGGCCGCTTGGCCAGTTCCGCCGTCACCTTGCGCGCCGCCGCCTCCAGGGCATCGGGATAATCGCTCGACAACTGGATCTGGATCGGCTTGCCGGTCGGCGGGCCGCCGGTGGGGGCGGTCACCTCCACCTTGATACCGGGGATATCGGCGGTCTTCTTGCGGATCTCGTCCATGATGACGCTTGCCGGTCGCCGCTGCTGCCAGTCGACGAATTCGAACTGGATCTGACCGATGACGTCCTCGGTGATGTCGGTGCCGAAGGCGCCGCCGCCCTGGCTGATGTCGCCGGAGCGGGCGTACACCGTCGCCAGTTCCTTCATCGGCAGGATGCGGGCCTCCACGGTGCGCACCAGCCGGTCCTGTTCGGCCAGCGACAGGTTGCCGCGCGCGTGTACCAGGACGATGCCGGTGTCGGGCTCGACGTTCGGGAAGAACTCCACTCCCTTGCCGACCTTGCTGTAGAGCAGCGGCACGCCGATCAACATGACCACCGCCAGCAAGAGCGTTGTGCCGGGATGGCGGATGGCCAGCCGCACCGTCTTCATGTACCAGCCTTCCCGCGGTGCGGCGTCGTGGCTCACCTGGTGCGGCTTGCCGATCAGCGCCCCCAGCGTCGGGGTGAATACCAGCGCCGCCACCAGCGACGCCGACAGCGTCGCCACCAGCGTGATCGGCAGGTATTTCATGAACTGGCCGACGATGCCCGGCCAGAACAACAGCGGTGAGAATGCCGCGATGCGGGTCAGCGTCGCGGCCGTCACCGGCCCCGACATGCGCGTCGCCGCGAAGGCATAGGCCTCGCGCGGCTTCATGCCTTCGCTCATGCGGCGCTCGGCGAATTCCGACACGATGATGGCGTCGTCGACCAACATGCCGACCGCCAGTATCAGGCTGAACAGGACGACGATGTTCATCGTCGCGCCGAACATGCTGAGGCCGAGGATGCCGGTAAGGAAGGCGAACGGTATCGCAATGCCGATGAAGATCGACGCCCGCCCGCCGAGGATGAAGAGGATGACGACGGCCACCAGGATGACCGCCGTCGCCACGCTGTTCTGGAGATCGGAGAGGATCTGTTTGATGAACTTCGACTGGTCGCCGATGTAACGCACGCCGACCTTGTCGCCCCAGCCCGCCTGCAGCCTGGCGACGGTCTGCTTCACCGCGGCGACGGTGTCGATCAGGTTTGCCCCGGTTCGCTTCGACACCTCGATCACAACCGCCGGACGACCGTTCACCCGCGTGATCGTCGTGGCATCCTTGAAGGTCGGCAGGATCGACGCCACGTCGCCGAGCTTGACCGCGGCCGCCCCCGACGCCGCGACCGGAATGTTCAAGACGTCCTCCGGCGTCTCGATGAGAGCCGGCACCTTGACCGCGAAGCGGCCCTGCGGACCCTCCAGCGCACCGGCGGCGACGAGGCTGTTGCCCTGCGCGGCGGCAGCGGCGAACAGATCGAGCGAAACGCCGTAGCTGTTGAGCAGCATCGGCTCGGCGATGATTTCGACCGCTTCGTCGCGCGTCCCGCGCAGGTCTGCCGACAGGACCCCCGGCACCTGCTCGATGGCGTCCTGAGCGTCGCGCGCTATGCGCCCCAATGCCCTCTCCGATAGGTTGCCGGAGAGGGCGACCGAGATCACCGGAAACAGACTGAGGTTGACCTCGTGGACACTCGGTTCGTCCGCGTCGGTCGGCAGCTGCGATTTGGCATCGTCGACCTTGGCGCGCACGTCGGATAGCGCGGTGTCGGCGTTGAAGCCCGCCTCGAACTCGAGCAGGATATTGCCGCCGCCTTCAAAGGCCGCCGACGTCATCTTCTTGACGTTGGCCACCTGCTTGAGGGCGGTCTCCATCGGCCTCAAGAGCAGCCGTTCGGAATCCTCCGGCGAAATGCCCCGTTCGGTCAGCAGGATATAGATGTAGGGGACGTTGACGTCGGGATCGGCCTCCTTGGGGATGCTGATGTACGACGACGCGCCGGCGGCGAGCAGAAAAATGAGCACCGCCAGCGTCAGCCGCGCGTGGCTGACAGCAATGTCGACGATCTTCCTCACGCCGGCGGCTTTCCGCTGACCTCGCCGGCGGCCGCCGACACCGCCTCGACCGGATCGCCCGCCTTGACGAAATCCTGGCCGACGACGATGACGCGGGTCGATCCGCTGAGCCCGGTTACCCACACCGATTGAAGGCCGTCCTCGACGATCTCGACCGGCTTGAACTCGACCTTGTCGTCGCTGTCGGCGATGCGCACGCCGAGCTTGCCGTCATCGGAGAACACCAACGCCGACCGCGGCACGGCAGTGGCTTCGATCGCCGCGAGCGTGACCGTCATCTCACAGGTGAGACCGTCCGCGATGGCCGCGTCCGCATTGTGCATCTTCGCCTCGACCGGGTAGGTGCGGGTTGCAGCGTCGGCGCTGACCCCGACGAAGTCGACGACGCCCGCCACCCTGCTGCCGTCGATGAAGCGCACGCTGGCGGGCTGGCCTGCCTCCAGGCTGCTGCGGCGGCTTTCCGAAACCGCACCGACTGCCAGCATCGGGTCGGGATCGACAATTGCCGCGATTTTGTCGCCGACCTGAACAGCCTGGCCGACCTGCACGGGGACGGCGTCGACCACCCCGCTGATCGGCGACTTGATCATGGTCTTGTCGGCCTCGGCCTGGGCCGACGCCACCGCGGCCTTGGCCGCCGCCACCGCCGCTTCCAGGGCGGGCAGCTGGTTCTTGGGTGCGTTGCCCTGCTCGATCAGTTGCTTGTTGGCCTGGTACTCGGCCCGTCGCTGCTCGAGGAGAGCCTGCGCCTGCAGCAGCGCCGCCTGGCGGCCCTCGTCGGACAGATACGCCACCGGATCGCCGGCTTTGATCGTGTCGCCGCGCGCGACGAGGAGCTGGATGATGACGCCGGCGCCACGCGCCACCGCCTGGGCGCGATGGTCCGCTTTGGTGACGCAGGACAGCACCACCTGGCGCTGGTGCTGCTCCGCCGTCGCCACCTGGACGGCGACCCGTTGGATCGGCACCTGGCTCGCGGATGTCTGACCCGTTGCCGTTTCACCGGCGCTCTCTTGGGCATGCGGCCCCAACACGCCGGACGCAATCCATGCGGCCGCAACGACGACCAGAACAATCGCAATCAGCCGGCTTGGCCTGAGGAACCCGGAAGCCATTGGCGGTTCACCCAATTTGAGACGAGCCGTCAGCGACACGCCGGCCGCGCGTTGCGCTCATGTAGGCGGTTGGTTCGGCCTTTTGAACCACCCGGCAACAGCCGCCGCCGACCGGGTCGATCGGCGGTGACATTGGTGATCGCCGAACACCGTCAGACCGCGCGGCCGCGCCCGTCGACGGGGCCGGACTATCCCCTCAACCGATGGCGAATGCAATCCCGTCACGGAAGTGTCACCGAACCGGCCATCGCTGCCGGCCTCTTGCTCTCAGGCGCTGCCTTGCCTCGCCCGTTCGGCCCGCCTAACCTCGCCGGGGTCGGTGAGGGGACAGGACCGCCCGTGAAGACCACCAATCCCGTCTATACCAACTTGTCGATGACCATCTTCGAGGTGATGTCGCGGCTCGCCATCGAGCACGACGCCATCAATCTCGGTCAGGGCTTTCCCGATGTCGACGGTCCGGACGACGTCAAACGGCTCGCTGCCGAGGAATTGACCTCCGGCCTGAACCAGTACCCGCCGATGATGGGGGTTGTCGAATTGCGCCAGGCGGTCGCCGCTGCCAACGCCCGTTTCCATGGGCTCGACATCGACTGGCAAGGCGAGGTTCTGGTCACCTCGGGAGCCACCGAGGCCCTGTCGGATTGCATGGCGGCCCTGATCGAGCCCGGCGACGAGGTGGTGGCGGTCGAGCCGCTCTACGACTGCTACCTGCCGCTCATTCGCCGTGCCGGTGCGACCCCGCGACTGGTCCGCCTGACGCCTCCCGATTGGCGCCTCGACCCCGCCATGCTTGCGGCCGCCTTCGGTGCCAGGACCAAGGCGATCCTCATCAACGACCCTATGAACCCCGCGGCCAAGGCCTTCACCGACGACGAACGCGCCCTGATCGCCGATCTCGTCATCAAGCACGACGCTTACGCCATTTGTGACGAGGTCTACGAGCACATCGTCTTCGACGGGCGTCGCCACCACCCGCTGATGACGTTGCCCGGGATGCGCGAGCGCGCCGTGCGTATCGGTTCGGCCGGCAAGACCTTCTCCCTCACCGGGTGGAAGGTCGGCTATGTCACTGCCGCGCCGCGCCTCCTCGATCCGATCACCAAGGCGCACCAGTTCACCACCTTCACCACGCCGCCGAACCTGCAGAAGGCGGTCGCCTACGGCCTAGCCAAGGGCGACGACTACTACCGCGGGCTGGCCGGCGATCTTGAGCGCAAGCGCGACCGTTTTGCCGCCGGTCTCGTCGATCTCGGCCTGCCGGTCGTTCCTTGCGCCGGCACTTATTTCATCAGCTGCGACATCTCTTCGCTCGGATTCGCAGACGACGTCTCGTTTTGCCGGACAATGACCGTCGAGGCGGGCGTCGCCGCCGTGCCGATGTCGGCATTCTATGACAGGGATGGGCCGAAGAATTTCGTCCGCTTCTGCTTCTCCAAACGCGACGAGGTGCTCGACGAGGCAATCGGGCGCCTGTCGGCCTGGCTTGCCCGCCGCGACCGCGCCAGCGCATGATCGATCCGGTCCTGGTGGAAGTCACCCGCGGCGGTTGGGTCGAGAGCCGGCACCGCGGCGCCATCGCCGTCGTCGACGCCACCGGCGGCCGCCGCGCCGCCGTCGGCGACGTCGAGCAAAGCGTGTTCCCGCGCTCGGCGGTCAAGGCGCTGCAGGCGCTGCCTCTGGTGGAGAGCGGCGCCGCCGACCACTACGGCTTCGCTGACGTCGAACTGGCGCTCGCCTGTTCGTCTCATAACGGCGAACCGCGCCACGCCGCCACCGCCGCCAGGATGCTGGCCGCGGCAGGACGGGGCGAGGCGGATCTTCAATGTGGCGTCTCCTGGCCGGCAAGCCGTGATGCCGCTTTCGCCCTCGCGCGCGCCGGCGCGCGCCCGAGCGCGCTCCACGACAACTGCTCGGGCAAGCACGCCGGTTTCATCTGCGTCTCCTGCCATCGCGGGATCGATCCGGCGGGCTACGTGCGCCCCGATCATCCGGTCCAGCGCGAGGTGACCGCGACACTCGCCGCGCTCACCGACACCAGCCTCAACGACGACGTTCGCGCCGTCGATGGTTGCTCGATCCCGGCCTATGCCATTCCCCTGCACCGGCTGGCGCTTGCTTTCGCCCGGTTCGCGACCGGTGAAATGATGCCTCCTGCCCGTGCGGCGGCGGCGCGCCGGCTGTGCGAAGCGTGTTGGGCGGAGCCCCACATGGTGGCCGGAAACGGCCGCTTCTCCACGCACGTGCTCGCCGCATTCCCCGGACACGTTTTCGTCAAGGGCGGCGCCGAAGGCGTCTATTGCGCCTTCTTCCGCCAAGCCGGTCTCGGAGTGGCCATCAAGTGCGACGACGGTGCCGGCCGTGCCGCCGAACGCGTTATGGCGGCCGTGATATCGGCGTTCGTTCCGATGGCTGGGGATGAACCCGAGGGCATCGCCGATCGCCTGCCGGTGCTCAGCCGCGCCGGCGCGAGCGTCGGGGAAATCAGGACGGTCGCGGGTTTGGCTGAACTGCTTCGCCAGGGTTGACCGGCGACCGCCGGTCAACTCACCCGGTTCCGCTCGACGAGCAGGTTGGGGAATTTGGCCGCACCCGTCTCTGCAAGGTCGCCCGAGGCGGGTTTGTCCCACCGCATGCCGACGATGGCGCCCTGGTCGGCGCCCGCAATCAGGTTGTCGCTGATCACTGCGGAGCCGGCCCCGTCGGCGACGCTCACCCCGATGCCCAACGGCGCTCGCCGAATGACGTTGCCGGTCGCCGTCACGTCGCGCATGTAGGGTCCCCATCCGATCAGCATGCCGATGCGGGTCGCGCCGTCGATGACGTTGCCATTGGCCGCGGTATCCGCTTCGACCGAGATGCCGATGTCGCTGAGGTTGCGCACGATGTTGCCGGCGACGACGGCGATCCGCCCCCCTTGGTTGAAGTTGGTCACCGATATGCCGGTCGCCGCGGTGTCGACGATGTTGTTGGCGATCATGGCGCCTTCGAAGCTGAATTCCGAGTAGATGGCAACCTCGCCGCAGCCTTGGCAGTTGTTGCCGGTGATCTGCACGTTGTTGGCCGAGTTGGCGCGTACGGCGGTGAAGGCGCAGTCGGCGATGCGGTTGTTGGCAACGATGACGCCGTGGGCGCGGAAGACGTTGATGCCATTGCCGTTCTGACCGCTGCCGCCGTCCTTGGCGGCGATCCGCTGAACGCGATTGCCGGTGACGATCGTACCGTCATCGCCCGGCGTCCACCGCCAGACCTGCACCCCGGCGTTGCCGCAATCCTCGATCGTATTGTCGGTGATCGTAAGCCCGCTCGATTCGATCGCCCGGATTCCGGCGTCGTGCACGGTGCGCACGCCGTTGCCCCTGACGCGTCCGGCGCAGCGGTCAAGGGCGATGCCCGACCGGCTGCTTCCCTCGATCGCGCAATCCTCGATCACGACCCCGCGCGAGTTGCTCAGGTGAACGATGCCGGCGACGTATTCGTCGAGCGGCTGGTTGGCGCCGTCGATGATGAGATTGCGCAGCACGACCAGTTCGGCGCGCTCGCCGACGAGCATGTGGCTGCCGCCACCGAACACGAGGCGGGTTGCCCCGGGTACCCCGGCCAGCCGTGTTCGCGCGGGCAGTTTGAGCTGGGAAACCACATAGCTGCCGGCCGGCAGGAAGATCTGGCGGTCGTCCCGTGAGGCAAGGTCGAGCAGTTTCTGCACGGCCTGGCTCTGATCGGCCGAGTCGCCCGGGTTGACGCCGAGTTCGGCGGCGTTGAGCGTCTCTCTCAGGACTGGCGCGTTGGCGTCCACCGCCGCCGCCGCGGGCGTCGCCACGGCAGCGCCGAGCGCGCCGGTGAGAAATGTTCGTCGGTCCATTGGCGGCACTCCGATACGCAAATCCGCCCTTACCCACTCAACATTCGTGCCGCCGCAACCGTCCCGTAATGGCACAGATCGTCAGGCTTTTCGGGGGAATCCCGGTATCTAGAGATTCGCGGCCGACGTCCGCTCGTAGCCGAGCCGCCGATTGAGGTCGCGGATCAGCCTTTCGGCCGCTTCGGTGATGACGGTGCCCGGTGTGAAAATGGCCGCCACTCCGGCCTCCCGCAGCGCTTCGTGATCGCGCTCCGGGATGATACCGCCGGCCACCACCATGATGTCGGGACGGCCACCGGCCTCAAGCGCCCGCTTGAGCGCCGGCACCAGCGTCAGGTGCCCTCCGGCGAGGGTGGAGACGCCGATGATATGGACGTCCTTGGCGATGGCGCGCGCTGCGGCCTCCTGCGGGCTCTGGAAGAGGGGGCCAAGATCGACCTCGAAGCCGAGATCGGCGAGGGCAGAGGCGATCACCTTCTGGCCGCGGTCGTGTCCGTCCTGACCGATCTTGGCGACAAGGATACGGGGCCTTGCGCCGTCGTCGGCCTCGAAACGACGGACGAGTTGTCTGACCGCGGCCGTCGCCCGGCTGTCCGCGCCCGTTTCGTCACCGTAGGCGCCCACCACCGCCTTCGGCTCGGCCTGATAGCGGCCGAACGCCCGCTCCAGCGCCGAGCTGATCTCGCCGACGGTCGCCGTGGCGCGTGCCGCCTCGATCGCAAAAGCAAGCAGATTGCCGTTGCCGGTCCTGGCCGCATCGGTAAGCGCGGCCAGCGCCGACCGGGTCACCGCCTGGTCGCGCTCGGACTTGAGACGCCGCAGCTTGGCGATCTGGGCACTAAGCACCGCCGAGTTGTCGATCCTGAGCACCTCGACCGGGATTTCTTCGGCCGGCTGGTAACGGTTGACGCCGACCACGACCTGGTCGCCCGCGTCGATGAGTGCCTGGGTGCGTGCTGCCGTCGCCTCGATGCGCGATTGTGGCAGCCCGGCCGCGATCGCCTTGGCCATTCCCCCAAGTCGGTCGATCTCGGCGATATGTGCCAGCGCTCGGGCCGCGAGCGCGTGCGTCAAATATTCAACGTAGAACGACCCGCCCCACGGATCGATGATCCGGGTAGTGCCTGACTCGGCCTGCAGGAAGAGCTGGGTATTGCGGGCGATCCGCGCCGAGAAGTCGGTGGGCAACGCCAACGCCTCGTCGAGAGCGTTGGTGTGCAGCGATTGGGTTTGCCCCTGGGTTGCCGCCATCGCTTCGATGGTGGTGCGGACGACGTTGTTGAAGGGATCGTGAGCGGCAAGCGACCAGCCCGAGGTCTGGCAGTGGGTGCGCAGCATGAGCGAGCGCTGATCGGCGGGCGCGAAACGTTCCTTCATCAGCTTCGCCCACAAAAGTCGCGCGGCGCGCAGCTTGGCCACCTCCATGAAGAAGTTCATGCCGACGTCGAAGAAGAATGAAATGCGCGGTGCGAACGCGTCGACCGTCAGCCCGGTGGCGCACGCGGCCTGCACGTATTCCAGCCCGTCGGCAAGCGTGTAACCGAGCTCGAGGTCGGCCGAGGCCCCGGCCTCCTGCATATGATAGCCGCTCACCGAGATGGGATTGAACCGCGGCATGTTGTGGGCGGTGTACGCGATGATGTCAGCGACGATTCTGAGGGAGGCTTCCGGCGGGTAGATGTAGGTGTTGCGGACCATGAACTCCTTGAGGATGTCGTTCTGGATGGTCCCCGACAGCTGAGCCTGCTTTACGCCCTGTTCTTCAGCGGCGACGACATAGAGGGCCATGACCGGCAGCACGGCACCGTTCATGGTCATCGAGACGCTGACCTGGTCGAGCGGAATGCCGTCGAAGA
>CAZSWL010000228.1:0-11910 GCA_964610725.1 uncultured Bauldia sp. | reverse complement strand
CCGGAGATGCCGAGCACGATGCCGCGGTAGAGGGTGTAGCTGTTGACCGCGTCCTTGTAGGCGTCGCTGTCCCACAGGTAGAGCTGCGGCAGCTGGCTGGTGCGCAGCTCGGCGACGAAGGTCACCACCGAGCCGGGATCGAGCGTCACCCGGAAGACGTCGGCCTCCTGACTCGGCTGCCGGTCGGGGGCAAATCCCTGGCTGGGCGTTATGGCGGCGATGCGCGAGGCGCCGAGGTCGGGCCAGAACAGACCCGACCCGGCCAGACGGAAGTGCGGCGCGACCAGCAGCCGGTCGATCTGCTGGTCGCCGTTGTTGACCAGCGCGAACACCGCCCAGTATGACTGACCGGTGCTCTCCCGCGCCCTGACTTCGATACGGCGCACGATGCCGTCGGCGCCGGGCGCGGTCGATACCTGAATGCGATCGTCGGGCTGCCTGATCACCTGCACCGCCGGAGTGAGATCGAGGGTGCGGCCGTCGAGCGGCACCGCCACCGCTTCGATCGCCCGTGCCGGTGTTTGCACTACCAGCGTGACCAAAAGCAGCAGGACGAGCAGCACCAGCCGGCGCGCCGGCAGTATCCGACCCTCGGCAGCCGGCCGCCGGCCGCCAGCCGCGCCGCGGCAATCGTCACGGCCGCGGGTCGTCACGCACCAGCCCATAAAGGATGTGGTCCTGCCAGCGGCCATCGATGCACAGATACTTGCGAGCGTAACCTTCCCGCGCGAAGCCGATCTTCTCCAACAGGCGGATCGAGGCGAGGTTATGGGGCAGGCAGGCAGCCTCGACGCGGTTGAGATGAAGCGCATCGAACGAGAACGCCACCACCGTCCGCACCGCATCGCTCATCAGTCCCTTGCCGGCGAAAGCCTGGCCCATCCAGTAGCCGAGCACGCCCGACTGGGTGACGCCGCGCTGGATGTTGGCGAGCGTCACCCCGCCGACCAGGGTTTCCCCATCCGGCAGGTAGATGAAGAACGGGTAGCCGCTGCCGTTGCGCAGCTCGCGCTGGTAACGGCGCAGGCGGCGGCGAAAAGCGAGTTTGGTCAGGTCGTCGGCCGGCCAGATCGGCTCCCACGGCGACAGAAACGCGCGGCTCTGCTCGCGCAGCCTTGCCCATTGGGCGTGGTCGCCGATGACCGGCGCGCGCAGCAGCACTCGCTCGCCGCGCAACGTCGGGTTGCTGTTGTTGTTGGAGATAGAGCGCAGGAAGGCCATTGCGATGTCGCCCTGACGATTAGGCTTCGATTCGCGCGCCGAACCGCTCGGCCACCTTATCGTGGCTGATCAGCCCGTCCAGCGGTCCGACTGCGGCGAGCGTCGGCGTGCTGCCGGTGATGATCGCGCCAGCGAGATCGCGAACCTTTTCGACGGTGATGGCGTCGATCATGGCGACAAGTTCCTCGACGGGGATGACGCGACCGAACAGGAGCAGCTGGCGGGCAAGCTGTCCGGCGCGCGCGGCCGGGCTTTCCAGCATCATCAGCAGGCCGGCCCGCAGCTGGGCGCGCGCGCGCCCGAGTTCCTGCTCGTTGATGTCGTGGGCGGCGCGTGCCAGCTCGCCGAGCACAACCGGCATCAGCTCTGTGACGTCGGCCGGGCCGGTGGCGGCGTGGATGCCGAACATGCCGGTGTCGGCGAAGCTCCAGTGAAAGGCGTAGATCGAATAGCACAGGCCGCGTTTCTCGCGCACTTCCTGGAAGAGGCGCGAGGACATACCGCCGCCGACGATGGTGGCCAGAATCTGGGCCGTGTAGAAACTCTCCGACGTGTAGGGCCGCCCCTCGAAGCCGACCATGATCTGGGTTTCCATCAGGTCGCGGGCCTCGCGCCGGTCGCCGCCATGGTAGCGTGCTAGCGCCGGTGTCGGCCCCGGCTCGCCGGCGAATTCGCCGAGGCGCTCGCTGACGAGGGCGACGACGGCGTCATGGTCGACCGCGCCCGCCGCCGCCACCACCATGACCGGGCCGCGGTAGTGGCGGTCGAGGTAGGCGCGCAACATCGGCGCTTGGACCGCCCTGACCGTCTCCGGGGTGCCGAGGATAGTGCGGCCGATCGGCTGGTCGGGGAACGCCGCCTCGGTGAACAGGTCGAATATGCGGTCTTCGGGGGCGTCGAACGCCGCGCCGATCTCCTGCACGACGACGTGCTGTTCGCGCGCCAGTTCGCCGTCGTCGAACACCGAATCGCGCAGGATATCGCTCAGGATGTCGAGGGCGAGCGCCATGTCGTCCTTGAGGATGCGGGCGTAGTAATGGGTGGTCTCGACGCTGGTGGCGGCGTTGAGCTCGCCGCCGACCGCCTCGATCTGTTCGGCGATGGCGACCGCCGTACGGGTGCGCGTGCCCTTGAAGGCCATGTGCTCGAGCAGGTGCGACAGGCCGTGCTCGTCTTCCCGTTCGCAGCGCGCGCCTGCCCGCACCCAAACGCCGAGCGCGGTGCTTTCCAGGTGGCTCATGTCGTGGGTAACCACCCTCAGGCCGGTCTTCAGACGCGACAAACGCACGGTCATCTCATCCGACTTTGTCAGCCAGTGCACGGGTATGCGCGATGATGTGGTCCTCGACCGCGGCGCGGTCATTGGCGAGGGTGGTGAAACGCTCCGGCCTGTCGAGAATGCCGGCGAGTTTGCCGGGCAGGCCGGGGTCGACGCCGGCAGCCCGCCTGACCGCTTCGGCGAACTTGGCCGGGTGGGCGGTGGCGAGCGTAACCATCGGCACCGCGGGCCGGGCGAAGCGGGCGGCGACGGCGAGGCCGACCGCGGTGTGCGGGTCGGCCAGGAAGCCGGTAGCGGCGCAGGTATCGCTGATGACCGCCGCCACTTCGTCCTCGCCGGCGCTGCCGGCATCGAAGTCGTTCCTTACCCGGTCGAGGGCCCCTGCCGACAGCGCGAACGCGCCTGAGCGCGCAAGCTCCTCCATCAGCCCCGCGACCGCGGCGCCGTCGCGGTCACAGGCCTCGAAGACGAGACGCTCGAAATTGGAAGAAACCTGGATGTCCATCGACGGCGAGGTGGTCGCGGCGACCTTGGCCGGGCGGTAGCGGCCCTCGCCGAGCGCGCGCGCCAGGATGTCGTTGCGGTTGGTCGCGATCACCAGTCGGTCGACCGGCAAGCCCATGCGCTTGGCCGCGTAGCCGGCAAAGATGTCGCCAAAATTGCCGGTCGGGACGCAGAACGACACCGGCCTCGCCGGCGCGCCGAGCGCCGCCGCCGCTGTGAAATAGTAGACGATCTGGCCGAGGATACGCGCCCAGTTGATCGAGTTGACCGCGGCCAGCCCGACCCGGTCGCGAAAGCCCGCATGGGCGAAGAGACCCTTCACGATCGTCTGACAATCATCGAAGGTGCCCCTGATCGCGATCACATGCACGTTGGCGGCGCCGGTAGTGGTCATCTGCCTCTGCTGGAACGGCGATACGCGCCCCTGCGGGAAGAGGATGAACACGTCGGTCTTGTCGCGGCCGCGCAAAGCCTCGATCGCCGCCGCTCCGGTGTCACCTGATGTCGCCCCGATGATGGTCGCCCGGCGGCCGCGTTGTGCGAGGGCATAGTCGAGCAGCCGTGCCATCAGCTGCATGGAGACGTCCTTGAAGGCGAGGGTTGGCCCGTGGAAGAGCTCCAGCACCCAGCGATTGGGGCCGAGCTGGACGAGGGGGGCCACCGCCGGATGGCGGAAGTCGGCATAGGCGGCGGTGCACATCCGGCTGAGGTCGTCGTCGGCGATCTCGCCCGCAATGAACGGCCGGATGACCGTGTAGGCGGCCTCGGCGTAAGGGAGACCGGCGAAACTGGCGATCTCGGCCGGCGTCATCTGCGGCCACTGTGCCGGCACGAACAGGCCGCCGTCGCCTGCGAGACCGGCCAGCAGGACATCGGAAAAACCCTGCGCGGGCGCCTTGCCGCGCGTGCTCACATAGCGCATCTCGCAGGCGATGCCTTCTGCCGCCGTACTGCCGGTTGCCGACCCCCATGCGACCCTAGCCGTGGTCGCCGTCCCCGGCAAGCGAACGGTTGGTTCACGGCAAACGGTCGCCAATCGGCAGGACCACTGCTATAGAAAGGCCGCAAAAATCGGCTAGGAATCACCATATGCGGCCTTCAGATTGCGGACATCGAGGTGAACGACGCCGGCGCACCCGCCGCCGGCTGGTGACGGCGGCCATGGCGGCCCTGTTGGTTGCGTGCGCGAGCACCGCGGCGAGCAGCGCCGGCTTTCTCCACCGGCTTTTTCACTCCGATCCCAATCGCGGCGTCGTCACCATGCCGGAGTACGACCCGGAATTTTTCCTGAAGTCGGGCTATTGCCCGCCCGTCAAGGTGCGCCTCGGCGAAGAGGCGCTCACCACCTATGAACGCGGCCACGACCAGGACGCCCAATTTGTCAAATATCTGGCTTCGATTACCAAAACGGCGCGGGAATGCCACGCCGTCGACGCCCAGACGCTCAATATCAAGGTCGGCATCGCCGGCCGGGTGGTCGCCGGCCCCAAGGGCGGCGCCGCCAATATCTCGCTGCCCCTGCGCATCGCAGTGGTCAAGCAGCACGGCGCCGACGTTCTTTACACCGAGAAATTCAAGGTGCCGGTCTCCCTGGCGGCGCCGGACTTTGCCGCCGACTTCAGCCAGGTGTTCGATCAGGTCACCTTCACCGTGGGCCCCGACAACCGCGACCTCATCGTTTACGTTGGCTTCGACGAGGGGCCGCCGCCGGGGGCCGGCAAGCCAACCGGCTGATTGACTCGCCCGCCCATCAAACTAGAGTGCTCGCCGGCCGGACCGGAGTCGCGTCCGGCTGAACCCGCTGCCACGATCGGCGTCGGGTTGCCACGATCGCCGGGAGAGTCCGGGCCGAAAATCCGGCCCGGCGCCGAAGGAGCAACCGCCCCGGAAACTCTCAGGCAAGCGGACCGGACGATCGGCGACACTCTGGAAAGCAGCGGGTCCGTCGCCCGCTCACCGAAGGAGTAACCGCACAGTCGCGTTTCCGGGAAGAGTGTGAAGCACTTTCCCGCCCGGAAGAGCGACGAAAGGTTGGAGCGTTTCCGGAACAGGGTGCGAACCACTTTCTTCCGACGCGAACACCAACCCGGCGGGAAATCTCTCAGGTTCTCGGACAGAGGGGGCACGGGAAGGATCGGGCGCGATCCATTTCCCGTGAACCGCCGCTGACGAGGACCGTTTCGTGGCCGAAGCCGCAACTGAAACCGCTCTGCGCCTGACGCCGCTGGCTGGCCTCCATGCCGAGCTCGGCGCGCGCATGGTCGCCTTCGCCGGCTATTCGATGCCGGTCCAATATCCGACCGGGATCATCGCCGAGCACCGGTGGACGCGTGAACACACCGGCGTGTTCGACGTCTCCCACATGGGCCCGTCGTTCCTGACGGTCGAGCGGCGGAGCGGCGACGCCGAGGCCGATCACGCCGCCGTCGCGGCGTTCGTCGAGGCGCTGACCTGTGGCGACGTGCGCGCATTGAAACCCGGCCGCATGCGCTACACTCTGATGCTCAACGATGAAGGTGGCATCCTCGATGATCTGATGGTGGCGCGTCCGGCGGCGGGGGCCTCTTCCGGGACGCTCTACATCGTCGTCAACGCCGGCACCAAGGAAGCCGACTTCGCCCTCATTCAGGCGGCGGGCGGCGACGGCGCCGAGCTGCGGCGCAGCGACGACCACGCGCTCATCGCCTTGCAGGGGCCGGAGGCCGCCGCCGTCATGGCGAATGTGGTGCCGGCGGCGACCGGGCTGACCTTCATGACCTGCGACACTTTCGTTTACGACGGCGCGCCGCTAGTCATCTCGCGCTCCGGCTACACCGGCGAGGACGGCTTCGAGATCCTGGTTCCGCCCGATCACGCCGCGCCATTCTGGCGGCGCCTGCTCGCCGATGAACGGGTGCGGCCGGCCGGCCTCGGTGCCCGCGACTCCTTGCGTCTCGAAGCCGGCCTGCCGCTCTACGGTCACGATCTCGACGAGACGATATCGCCGATCGAGGCGGACCTTGCCTTCGCCGTGTCCAGGCGCCGTCGTGAGGCCGCCGACTTCCCCGGCGCCGGACGCATTCTGCGGGAGATCGGCGGCGACGTCGCGCGCGTCCGCATCGGGCTTGCCGTCGACGGCGCCCCGGCGCGCGAGGGCGCCGCCATCGTCGACGGTTCCGCAGAGGTGATCGGCAAGGTGACCAGCGGCGGTTTCTCGCCGACGCTGAACCGTCCCGTCGCCATGGGCTACGTGCCGCCGGACCGCGCCGTCGCCGGCACCGTCCTCGGCGTCATGGTGCGCGGTCGCGCCCAGCCGGCGACCGTCACTCCGCTTCCTTTTGTCCCTCACCGCTATTTCCGCCAGCCCGCATCCCGAGGTACACAATGACCACCCGCTACACACGCGACCACGAATGGGTCCGCCTCGACGGCGACACCGCCGTCGTCGGCATCAGCGAGTACGCCCAGGAACAGCTCGGCGACGTCGTCTTCGTCGAGCTGCCGCCGCTCGGCAAGACGCTCGCCCAGGGCGACGAGGCGGCGGTCGTCGAATCGGTCAAGGCGGCGAGCGAGGTGTACGCGCCGCTGGCCGGCGAAGTGATCGAGGTCAACCAGGCGCTTGCCGACGAGCCCGCCATGGCCAACCAGCACCCGGAGGGCGCGGGCTGGTTCTTCAAGCTCAAGGTCGGCGACCGCGCCGCCTTCGACGAACTGATGGACGGGGAGGCCTACGAACGCTTCCTCGAGACGGTGTGAGCGGCGATGCGCTATTTGCCCCACACCGAGGCCGACCGCGCCACGATGCTCGCCCGCATCGGCGTCGGCGCGATCAATGATCTGTTCGCCGACGTCCCCGCCGACAAGCGGCTCGCCGGGCTACTCGACCTGCCGGCGGCGAAGAGCGAGCTCGAGGTCGAGCGCATCCTCGGCGCACTCGCCGCCAGCAACGTCGCCGCGGGCTCGGGCCCGTTCTTTGTCGGCGCCGGCGCTTACCGCCACCACGTGCCGGCGAGCGTCGACCACCTGATCCAGCGCTCCGAGTTCCTCACCTCCTACACGCCCTACCAGCCGGAGATCGCCCAGGGGACGCTGCAGTATCTGTTCGAGTTCCAGACCCAGGTCGCCAATCTGACCGCCATGGAGGTCGCCAACGCCTCCATGTACGATGGCTCGACCGCGACCGCCGAGGCGGTGCTGATGGCCCACCGCGTCACCGGGCGGCGGAAGGCGGTGATCTCCGGCGGCCTCCACCCGCAATACCGCGCCGTGGTCGAGACCATCTCGACCATGGCCGGTGACCGGTTCGTCGCGCTCGCCGCCGATCCCGCCGGCAGCGAGGCGATCCTCGAGGCGATCGATGCCGACACCTCCTGCGTCGTGGTCCAGTCCCCATCGTTCTACGGACACCTGGTCGACCTGAAGCCCATCGCCGAGAAGGCCCACGCTGCTGGCGCGCTGCTGGTGGCCGTCTTCACCGAGGTCGTCTCGCTGGGGCTTGTCGAGCCGCCGGGCGCGCAAGGCGCCGACATCGTCGTCGGCGAGGGCCAGTCGCTCGGCAACCCGCTCGCCTTCGGCGGCCCCTACGTCGGGCTGTTCGCCACCCGTCAGAATCTCGTCCGCCAGATGCCCGGCCGCCTCGCCGGCGAAACGGTCGATGCGGAAGGCCGGCGCGGCTACGTCCTGACGCTGTCGACGCGCGAGCAGCATATCCGTCGCGGCAAGGCGACCTCGAACATCTGCACCAATTCCGGTCTGTGCGCGCTCGCCTTCACCATCCACATGACGCTCTTGGGCGAAACGGGCCTGCGCCGCGTGGCCGCGTTCTGCCATGCCAACGCGGTCCGGCTGGCCGACTCATTTTCTGAGGTTTCGGGCGTAAGCGTGCTCAACGACTCGTTTTTCAACGAGTTCACCGTCCGCGTTCCCGGAAACGCGGCCGACGTCATCGACCGGCTGGCGGGGAAGGGGGTGCTCGCCGGCTTGCCGGTGTCGCGCCTCGAGCCTGACAAGCCCGAGCTTGCCGACCTCCTCGTCGTCGCCGCGACCGAGTTGAACACCGACGCCGACCGTGCCGCCTACGTCGCCGCGCTCAAGGAGGTGCTGTGATGGCGAGCAAACAGGGCCGCACCGGCACCAACGCCCCCGACGAGCGCACCTTCACCGCCAACCGTGGGCTTCAGATCGAGGAGGCGCTGATTTTCGAAATCGGGCGGTCCGACGTGACCGGGGTGGATTTGCCCGATGCCCCACCCACAAAATCCAGACTTGGCAAGCATGCCCGCAAGGCGCCGCTCGATCTGCCCGGCCTGTCGGAGCCGGAGGCGGTGCGCCACTACGTCCGTCTAAGCCAGAAGAACTATGCCATCGACGCCGGCATCTATCCGCTCGGCTCGTGCACCATGAAGCACAACCCGCGCCTCAACGAGAAGATGGCCCGGCTGCCCGGCTTTGCCGACGTCCACCCGTTGCAGCCGCCGGCCACCGTGCCAGGCGCCATCGGGCTGATCGCGGAACTCGCCCACTGGCTGCTCGAGATGACCGGCATGGCCGCGGTGGCCATGAGCCCCAAGGCCGGCGCCCACGGCGAACTGTGCGGCATGATGACCATCAAGGCGGCGCTCGCCGACCGCGGCGAGGCCCGTTCGACCGTGCTGGTGCCGGAATCGGCTCACGGCACCAATCCGGCGACCGCGGCGCTGCTCGGCTACCGTCTGATCGACATTCCCGCCCGCGACGACGGCACCGTCGACCTTGCCGCGGTCAAGGCACGGCTCGACGGCGACGTTGCCGCGATCATGCTGACCAACCCCAACACCTGCGGCCTGTTCGAGCGCGACATCGTCGCCGTTGCCGAGGCGGTGCATGCGGCCGGCGCCTACTTCTACGCCGACGGCGCCAACTTCAACGCGATCGTCGGCAAGGTGCGGCCCGGCGATCTCGGTGTCGACGCCATGCACATCAACCTGCACAAGACCTTTTCGACGCCCCACGGCGGCGGCGGGCCGGGTGCCGGACCGGTGGTGCTGTCGGACAAGCTGGCACCGTTCGCGCCGGTGCCGTTCGTGCGAATGGGCAAGGGTGTTGGCGAATTCGTCGAGACCGGGCGCGAGGCCGGCGAGGGTGCCCGGCCGTTCGGCCGCATCACCGCCTTCCACGGCCAGATGGGCATGTTCGTGCGTGCGCTCGCCTATATGCTCTCGCACGGCGCCGACGGCCTGCGCCAGGCCTCCGAGGACGCCGTGCTCAACGCCAACTACGTGCGTGCCGGTCTCGCCGACGTGATGAGCCAGCCCTTCGGCGACCGCGTCTGCATGCACGAGGCGTTGTTCGACGACTCCTTCCTCGCCGGCACCGGCGTGTCCACCCTCGATTTCGCCAAGGCGATGATCGACGAGGGCTTCCACCCGATGACGGTGTACTTCCCGCTGGTCGTTCATGGCGCCATGCTGATCGAGCCGACCGAATCGGAATCGAAAGCCTCGCTCGACCTGTTCGTGGCGGCGCTGCGCGAACTGGTTCTGCGGGCGAAGCGCGGCGAGCGGGAGCGTTTCCGTCAGGCGCCGATGCTCGCCCCGCGCCGCCGCCTCGATGAGACGCGCGCCGCGCGACAGCCCAAGCTCAAGTGGCAGAAGCCGTCGCCCTTCAGCGAGGCAGCGGAATAAGCCGGAACTCCGGCAGTCCGCGTCAGCCGCCGTCGAGATCGCCGCTGGCGACGAAGCCGCCGACCCGGCCGCTGCGCCGCTCCGCAACGATGCCAGCGTCGCTGCCGTAGGGGTGGCCGCCGAAGCCGTGGCGCATCATCGCGATCGCCCGCGCCCAGTTCTCGTCCTGATCGCGCGAGGCGATGAGCTGCATGACCGACTGCGCGATCACCGGCACCGCCACTTCCATGTGCAGCGCGTCGTCCACCAGCCAGTCGACCTCGCCGGTATCCTCGACATAGGGCGGAATCGACCCAAGGCCGCCGTCGCTGCGGTAGGCCTGTTCCATCAGGTCCACCAGCCACGAACGGATGACCGAGCCGTGGCGCCAGCAGGCGAGCACGTCGGCGATCGGCAAGCGTTCACGGTAGTGCTCCAGCAGGTCCATGCCCTCGCCGATCGCCTGCAGCATGCCGAACTCGATGCCGTTGTGGACCAGTTTGACGAAGTGGCCGGCACCGGGCGGCCCGGCGTGAACGTAGCCGCCCTCGACCGCGAGGCTCTTGAGGATCGGCTCCACGCGTTCGACTGCCTCGCGTTCGCCGCCGATCATGAAGCAGGCGCCGTGCAGGGCGCCGGACACGCCGCCGCTGGTGCCGAGGTCGGTGAAATGAATGCCGCGCGCCTTCAGACGAGCATGACGCCGGATCGAATCGCCCCAATAGGAATTACCCCCATCGATGACGACGTCGTCCTTTTCGAGAACCTGGGCGAGGGAGGCGAGGAGGTCGTCGACCGCGCGCCCTGCCGGGATGTAGACAAAGACGGCCCGTGGCGGCTTGAGCCTGTCTCTCAGGGAAGCGAGGTCGTGGGCGACCTCGACGCCCGCGTCCGTGAGCGCGCTCGCGACGTCGCCAGTGTCCTGGCCGACGACGTGCATGCCCTTGTTGCACGCGGCGACGGCCAGGCCGCCCCCCATCCGGCCGAGGCCGACAACCCCAAATTCCATGTTCGCTTCGGCAGACTTGGGCATGGTCTTCTCCTTCGGATGTCGTTCGATCGGATGTGGCGACGCGACGTGCTGCTCCTGTCCGGCATTGCGGCAGCGTGGCTAGATCATGGCTGTGGCCGACGTCACGCGGTGTGCGGCGCGTTCGGGAGTGCCGTTTCATCTATGCCAGCGAGGTCGGATGTCGAGGGCGACCCCGACGGTCGCGATTGGCGGTTTGCGACGCGAAACGGTGATCAATACGACACGAGAATGGAACAAGCGGCTCTAGTCGCCGATTCCCTCCCAAGCCGCCAATGCCTCGGCCACCTTGGGCAGGTCGGCGAGGCGGTTGATCACCGTCTCGGCCCCGGCCTCGGTCAGTAGGTCGGCGTGGCCAGGCCAGGTGTGCGAGCCGCCGGTGAAGCCGATGACGCGGGCGCCGGCGCTGCGCGCCGCCCGGATGCCGAACACCGAATCCTCGATCACCAGCGCTTCGCGCGGTTCCACGCCGAATTGCTCGATCGCGTAGGCGTAGACGTTCGGCGACGGCTTCGGCTCGTGCGTGCCCACCTCGACGGCGGAGAAGATGTAGGGCCTGAAGCGATCGTAAAGTCTGGTCTTTTCGAGCGATATTCGCAGCCGCTTGCTCGACGAGTTCGAGCACACGCAGCGTCGCCCGTCGAGACGATCGAGCACGTCGTGAATGCCGGCGATCGGCCTCAACTCGGCGGCGAGCCGGCGGTCGATCTCCGCTCTCGCGTTGGCGAAGAAATCCTCCGGCAGCGGTCGGCCGGTTTCCGCCGCGATGATATCGCCGAACGCCACCGCCGTGAGGCCGGCAAAGCGCCGGGTGACCTCGGCCGGGCTGATCGGATAGCCGGCCTCGCCGAGGAGTTCCGCGTCGACCGCTGACGAGATGATCTCGGAATCGACAATGACGCCGTCGCAGTCGAAAACGAAGAGCATGGGACGATCCACCTGCCGGTTGGCGCGCCCCTGTCTAATCGCAGGCGCGGCGCGAAGAAAGCCGCTTTGACGCATAGCCGCTGCGCGCGGGGCCGTTTTACCGCCTCTTAACCATGCGGCCTAACCCGGCCTTTACCCTGTTCGGCAAGCATTGCCGGGCGCCGCCAGGTGAGGGCGGCACCTGTTGCGTCGGGATGTTTGCATGGTTGCGTTGCGTTCGTCACCGGGCCGGGCCGCCTGGCTGGACACGATTCTCAAGGGCGATTGCATCGCCGAAGTGGAGAAACTTCCGGCCGCCTCGGTCGATCTGGTGTTCGCCGACCCGCCCT
>CAZSWL010000227.1:0-3599 GCA_964610725.1 uncultured Bauldia sp. | reverse complement strand
ACGAATACAGGCATTTGCTGGCCACCCTCGCTCTGCTCAGGATTGGCGCCCGTCAGATCACGCTGCCGAGCTATGAGTCGGCTGAGTACCGCCAGGCGATTGCCGCACGAGTGGGCGCGGCAGCAGTGCTCGTCGAGGACGAACGACACAAGTTATCGACGTTGCCGGCCCTCACCCCCGATTTTGCGAGCTTTGCCACGTCGATCGAGCGAGCACCGGCCGACCACGAGGCGGATGCTGCAATCTATTTCATCACTTCCGGAACGACTGGGCGCCCCAAGATCACATCGCTGACGGAAAGCCAGCTGCATCAGCAGGCGCGCGCTTGGCAACACCCCTTGCGGAAGGAGGTATTCTTCCGACCGAGCTCGATGGAATTCAATAATGCGAAACGCCAACGTCTTTACTCACTGAGCATCGGGAGTGTGAATGTATTCAAGGACCACGGTGAAACAGAGATCGCCGGCGTCTGCAGGCGATTTGGGGTAACCCGGCTGGCGCTGAGTGGTGCCCAGGCTCACGGCCTTCTCGAACGAGAAGCTGACCGGTCGATCGCACTGCCGGCGACAACCCATGTCCGCCTCGGCGGCGGCCTCATCGGCGAGAAGTTACGGCGTGACATAATGCGATGGATCAGCCCGAACCTACACGTGGTCTATGCGACCAGCGAGTTCGGGTCGATCTCGACGGCACCCCCCGCGATCAATGCGGTCGATCAGAAAACGATCGGCACCATCCACCCCGGCATCGCGCTGCAGGTCGTGGACGATCAAGACGAGATCCTGCCGCTTGGCCGCAGTGGGCATATTCGCGTCCGCGGCACGGGTATGGCGAGCCGCTACGTCGACGATCCGGAGGCCTCGGCGAAAGCCTTCCGCGGCGACTGGTTCTACCCGGGCGATATTGGTCACCTGAGCGAGGATGGAAGGCTGTACTTCGAAGGCCGCTCGGACGATATGATGAATTTCGCCAGCATAAACATCTTTCCGGCGGAGATCGAAAGCGCGTTTGCCGCCATGCCGGGCGTGAAGGAGTGCGCGGCGTTCTCGTTGCGATCGGAGAACTTCGGCGAGCTCCCGATGCTCGCCGTGGTCGGCAACAACATGGCAAGCCCGGATGAATTGCTGAAACACGGAAAGCGGCTTCTTGGCCTGCGCGCGCCGCGCCGAGTATTTGTCATCGATGAAATCCCCAAGAATAGCGCCGGCAAGATCGCGCGGCGCGACCTTTCGGAGTTCGCGCGCCGGACCATGGAGAAGGATCGACGATAGCTTGCTACCGGACGATTCCCCCTGGTTCGCGACCAGCCGAGCCATTGACAACGCGCAGCGGCGCCGAGGAGCAGCCTTGCGGCGTCAGGCGGCCGCTTCACCGGCACGGCCCCTGGACGACCACCCGTGACCAGCTTCCTCGCGTCGACCATATCCAGGCTTAATCAGTGCAAGTTGCCCGCCGACTATTATCGCGTGTCGATTGACATCCAGCGATACGCGACCCCCGCCGAGGTCGCGCAGCTGGTCAGTCACTCAAGCACCTGGCCGCCCCAGTTCCAGTCGTGGCTCAAACAGTTGGGCGGATTGATTTGGGAACGGTCGCAACAGCCGCGATCCTATCAGTTGACGCGGATTGCCGATGACGTGTCGCTCTACCGCCAGGGAACTTCGACGGGGCGCAAACTCATCATCGCCTTCTGCGGGTTGGCCCAGATGCTCTTCATGCCTACAGCGAGTTGGCTGCAATATTTCCCCGAAACGGATTTCGAGTTCGTCATCCTGCGGGATCCAGGAAGAATGGGCTTCGCCGGCGGAATCAGGGGATACGCTGCCGACTTTTCTGGATTGCTCTCCCGGCTGGATCGGGAAATCGGCTTCTCGAAATACGCGGACATCCGATGCTTCGGAGCGAGTGGAGGCGGCGCGGCTGCCCTGGCGGCGGGAATCACTTTGGCCGGCAGCTGTGCGGTGTCGTTTGGCGGACATCTGCCGAGCGCGTCACCGCGATATGGCCGCGATCCGCAAGTCCAGGCACTGGACCAGATTCTCAAGGCTGCTCCACAACCGTCGTCGCACCTTTACGCCGTCTTCGGCGCCGACCACGTTGTCGACCGCGACTACGCGTGGCAACTCGCGGCAGCCGTGACGCCGCTCACGCTCATTGCCGTTCCGGGCGTATCGAGCCATAACGTGGTGATTGAACTCAAGAAACGGGGCGGGCTTGTACGGCTGTTGGAGGAGACCGGGCTGCACGGTCCCTAGATCTAGAGGCGAGAGCGTGCCGCGGCGGCGATTGTCGCTGCCACGATCGGTTCGGTCCCGGCAAGTCCCATCGAGTAGAAAAGGCTGACCGTATTGGAATCGGTACGGCCGGTTCCTTTGTGAGCGACCAAGTCGGCAAGGTCCTGGACGTGTTCAATGGCTGGTGTGCCGGCCAGGATGAAGTCCGGGCCGTACGCCGCCATCTGGGCGGGTGAATCAGTCGCCAACACGCCTGCTCGCTCCGCCAGATCGAGTCCGACTTCGTGTGCCACTTTGCCCTTGAAGCCGACCGTATTCACATGCGCGCCGGGTTTCAGCCAATCGGCCCGGATGACCGGTGTTGGGCTATCCGTCGCCACGATGACGATGTCTGCCTCGGCGACCGCTTCCTGTGTCGAGCGAGCCGGCTCGACCGGCAGGCCGAGCCGGGTTGCCATGGCGCTGGCAAACGTCCTGCGCCTGTCGGGCGAGCGGCTGAACACGCGAATGTTCGAGATGTCGCGCACCTTCACGACCGCCTCGAGCTGGAAGATTGCTTGTTGCCCGGTTCCGATCGCCGCAACCGTCGGCGACTTGCGATTGGCCATCGCATCGACTGCAATACCACCGATGGCGCCTGTCCGGATCGCCCCAAGCTTGTCTCCGAGAACAACCACATCCAGTGCCGCAGTCGCCATGTTCCACGCTGCGACAACTTGGTCCGCAGCGTGCTGACCGCTTCGCTGTGAGATGTAGACCCGAAAGCCGGCGATGTCCCCGTCTCCGCCAACGGTGAATGTGAGGTCGCCGCCGCCGAAACGCACGCGGTGGCGCGCCGGCGCTACGAGAGCACCCTCAGCTTTTCTTAGCAGCGCGTCTCTAATCGCATCGATCACCATCCCCATGTCGGCCAAGCGTTCAACATCGGAGTCGACAAGAACAAGTGGACCGTTCATGCTTCCTTCCGCGTCCAGGGCGCAGATGCACCGGATGTCCGCCACTGAATCACGCCCAACATACAAGACGCGAACACGTGACACGCTGAGATATTGGTGTGTTTGCCGTTCATCATCAGCAGTGCATCCCGACAACGCGTCGTCGCTCGGTATACCGGCGAGCCCGGCGCCACCGCGCTTTCTCCGACGTCTCGATATTCACGACCGGCAATGAGGCCGTTCTTCGAGGCCATTGTTGCGCTGTCCGGCATCGTGGCCGCGATTGTGCGGGTCTGCGATGGCGCCAGCTCTTAATGGCGATCGAAACTTCGCGCAACCGCCCGCGCGGAATTCCGTTGCCGGTGTGAAAGCGATGGTTGGAATAGCGCCCCGAAGTTCGAACCCCGACAGGCCTCGCCCAGACAAAACG
>CAZSWL010000226.1:0-10455 GCA_964610725.1 uncultured Bauldia sp. | reverse complement strand
TCGTTGGGCTGACGGTGATCGCCGGCACCAACGGGCCGCAAAAGGCGACTTTGACGCTCGACGTCAACGGCAGCGAAGTGACCAAGGAGACCACCGGCAATGGCCCGGTCGATGCCATCTTCAACGCCATTCACGCCATCGTGCCGCACACCGCGAAGCTGTCGCTCTACCAGGTGCACGCCGTGACCGAGGGCACCGACGCCCAGGCCGAGGTGTCGGTCAGGCTGGAGGAGAACGGCAAGTCTGTGACGGCCCGCGGCGCCGACCCCGACACGCTGGTCGCCTCGGCCAAGGCCTACATCTCGGCGATCAACAAGCTATCGGCCAAGCGCGCCCGAGTGCACGCACAGGCGGCATCGGGCGTCTAGACCGACGACGCGGGGAGCGGACCCTGCGTGGTCCGACCCAGCGTTTCACGCCGCCTCGGCCGGTGTCGGTGGAGCGCCGGCGGCCATATGCACCACCCGCTGCGGGAAGGGGATGGTGATGCCGGCCGCCTCCAGCGCCTTCTTGCCGCCTTCTGTAAGATCCCAGCGGGTCGCCCAGAAATCGGCGGTGCTCGACCAGGCGCGCAACTGCAGCACCACCGAGCTGTCGCCAAGCGACAGCGGCACTACCTGAACCTCGGGAAAGCGCAGCACGTTCTGGTGGGCCTCGGCGTGCTCCTTGAGCACGCGCCGCCCCTCGGCGACGTCGTCCTCATAGGCGATGCCGAACTCGATTAGGATCAAACGGGTGGCATTGCGGGTGTAGTTGGTGAGGATGGTGTTCCACAGCTCGGAGTTGGGAACGAACTTGTAGATGCCGTCCCAGGTTCTCAGTCGGGTGGCGAAGAGGGCGAGCTCCTCGACGGTGCCGGCGACCGACGAAATCTCGATGTAGTCGCCGACCCGGAACGGGCGCAGCCACAACAGCATGATGCCGGCGGCGATGTTCTGCAGCGTGCCCTGGAGAGCGAGGCCGATGGCGAGGCCGGCGGCGCCGAGGGCGGCGAGCACCGAAGTGGTCTGCACGCCGAGCTGGCTGAGAGCGGCGACGAAGACGAAGATCAGAATGCCGTAGCGGATGGCGGCGGCGAGAACCGGCAACAGGGTCGGGTCGAGGCGGCCCGTGCGCTCGAGGCCGCGGCCGATGGCGCGGCCGCCCCAGCCGGCGGCGAGGTAGCCGAAAACCAGCACCGCCGCCGTCGCCACCAGGCGGGGCAGGAACGCGGCAAGGGCAGTCCAGGCGACGGTGGCGAACGAGCCCAGGTCCTGGGCGGTCTGTGCGATGTCCATCTGGCGATCTCCCGTCGAGCGAGTCGTATGCGGGGCTTGATACATGGCCCGGCGTGCCGAAACAAAGGCCGCCCGGGCCGTCTCGGCGCTCGCCACGGGCAGGCGGGGGTGGTAGCTGTTTGGCTGGCGGAGGACGCGGGTATGAAGTTGGAAGCGGTCGTCGCCGCGCTCGGACGAACGGTCTTCTTCAACGGGCTCGACGAGAGCGAGCTCAAGCGGCTGGCGGCGATCGGGCGCCTGACGACGCTGGCGCCGGGGGCGGTGCTGTTCGACCAGGGCGACGAATCGGACGGGCTCTACGTCATCGTCTCCGGTATCGTGCGCATCTACCTGACGTCGGAGAACGGCCGCGAGGCGACGATCAATCTCGCCGAGGAGGGCGAGGTGATCGGCGAGATGGCGCTGCTCGACGGGCTGCCGCGCAGCGCCGGCGCGGCCGCGCTGACCGAGGCCAGGCTGCTCTATATCGGCCGCGAACCGTTTCTCGCGCTCCTGGAGAGCTCGGGCAAGCTCGCCCGCCAGGTGATTCTGACGCTATGCGAGCGGCTGAGGGCGACCAACGCCCAGTTCGACCAGGCGATCTTCCACGACCTCCGCCACCGCCTGCTGATGCTGCTGCGCCAGATCGCGGTAATCCACGGTCGGGTCGAAAGCGACATGGCGGTGGTCGAGCTCGACCTCACCCAGGGAACGCTCGCCCAGATGCTGGGGGCGAGCCGCGAGGCGGTCAACAAGCAGTTGCGCGCGCTCGCCAAAGAAGGCTGCATCGGTGTCGACGGCCACAAGATCCGCATCTTCAAGCAGCCGCAATCGGCGAGCGTCGAGACCGCGCCGGAGTGACGGCTTGAAGCTGGCGCCGGCGACACGACATCCGTTTGGCGCAGGATGCGGCGCGGGGCCGATGGCTGGACAGGGGCGGGGGCGCTTTGCTAGGCAACGGCCGCCACGGTCGCCGGCGGCGGCCGGACCGGCGCGGGTGTGTAGCTCAGTTGGTAGAGCAGCTGACTCTTAATCAGCGGGTCCACGGTTCGAGTCCGTGCACACCCACCAACGGTTTCAGGTACTTACGTTAAGCGTATCCCCTGCCGGTTTTGGCGTGTCAGCGCCTGGCAAGCGCGGTTGCGGCCAATCGGCTTTCGATGCGGGCGGGACGCAAGCACCGGGGTTGGCGCGGGTGGGGCAGCCGCCGGTCTTCCGCACAGTCGAGGCGCGTTACCTGCCGGTCGTGTCGGGACCCGTCTTCTGCAGTGCCAGCAACGTGCTGAGTTGCACGTCGCGCACCAGATAAAGGTGCTTGTCCTCGGGCGTGAGCAATTCGGTGGCGGGCAGACTGGTCTTGCCGGTGAGCCAACACAGCTGTTTGCCGCGCAGCTCTCCGTCGAAATGCCAGATGTCGAATTGATTTGGCCGCGCATTGATGTTCAGCGACAGGACTTGTCGCTTCAGGTAGAAAGACAGCTTGGCGGCTATCTGGTATCGGTTGGCGACAAGCTCACAGTCGGGCGTCGCGTTCGCGACTTCACGCGACCACGTCCTCCAGCCATGAACCTCGCCAAGCCGCGGCACCAAGTATTGTGTCGCGGGAACGGCGACTGCAATCTTCACCGCAAGCACGAGGGCGACCGAGCAGCCGCCGAGCAGGCGAAACCATTTGTCGTGAAACGGCAGCTCGTTGGACGTTCGCAGCACCAGGATCAGCAGGGCGAGAAAGCCGCCGAGCGTCCAGTTGGCGAGCACGTGCTTGGTGAAGGAGAACACCAGGAACGTCCCGAAAGTGACGACGATCATCCCGGTCAGGGCGCGATCGAACTGACTCGAGCGCCAGCCGCGCCACGCCTGCAGCCACACCCACGGCGCCAACAACAGACCGGCGAAGGCGGCCTGCAGCAGCAGGAACGTCACTGGTCGCAAAAGGCTGAAACCGGCGCGGTGGGCTTCAAACAGATGGAAGGCCAGCGTGGATGCATGGTGCTGCCATTGCCAGTGCAGGTGAGGGATGAGCAAGACGCCACCGATTACGGCCGCAAACCATAGGGTCCACCGTTTGAGCAGTTCCGGCACGCCGATCACCATCCCGGCGATGAGCAGAACGCCCTGGTATTTGGCGTACAACATCAGGGCGGCAGAGGCGCCAAGCAGGGCTGCCCAACGATAGTCGTCTTCCAGGATGTAGCGATGCGTGCTCCAGATGAACATCGAGGCGGTTGCCAGCAGAACCGTGTCGGTGAGGGCAAAACTGGGCATGAACGACAGCAGCGGGAAAATCAGGCAGCCCGCCCACCAGGCCCAGCGACGCTCGGGCGGGATGAGCGTGCGGCTCACCCATATGGCGGCCGCCAGCGCAGCCGCAAACGGTGCGATGCGCACGCCCCACTCGCCCGCAATCCAGCTCTGGGTGAGTGCGATCGTCCAGGATATCAGCGGAGGGTATTCGAAATAGCTCCAGTCGGGATAGAGCGAGCCCAACCAATAGTAAGCTTCGTCATGCAGCAGTTCGAGGGTGGCGATGAGGAAGACAATGCTGCCGACGTACAGCGCGAACCACAGTGCTTCGCCGGCGGCGACGTGGCCGCGGCTTGGCGCATCGGCCGCAGGCTGATGCGAGTGCACCTATGATTTCCTCACGCGCACACCGCCGCCTGCACGCGCCTCGGTCCCGGCGTGCAACTTGTCGGGCCGCGCCATATCGCGTGCGGCAGGCACATAATCCTCGACGATATACAGCGGACGGTTTTTGGTCTCGTTGAAGATGCGCCCGAGGTACTCGCCTATGATGCCTATGGTCATCAGCTGTAATCCGCCCAACATCAGGATGACCACCATCAGCGAGGGGTAGCCCGGCACCGGATTGTCGTAGACGAGTGTGCGGACGATGATCCACACTCCGTAAGCGAAGGCCAGTAGCGCTACGGTCAGGCCGAGGTAGGTGGCAATCTTGAGCGGAGCGACGGTGAAGCTGGTGATGCCTTCCAGCGACAAGTTCCACAGCTGCCAGTAGTTCCACTTGCTGTTGCCCGCATGTCGCGGGTCACGATGGTAGGGCACCGCTTTCTGGCGGAAGCCGATCCAGGCGAACAGGCCCTTCATGAAACGGTGTTGCTCACGCAGACGGCCGACAGCGTCGACCGCACGGCGGCTCATCAGCCGGAAATCGCCGGCGTCGGCCGGGAGCGTCACCCGTCCGCCAATGAGGCCCATGAGCCGATAGAACATCCTGGCCGTGGCGCGCTTGGCGAAGCTTTCGGCCGACCGGCTCAGGCGCTGGGCGTAAACCACGTCGAAGCCGTCGCGCCAGCCGGCGATCAATTCGGGGATCAGTTCGGGAGGGTCCTGAAGGTCCACATCGATGACGATCACCGGGTCGCCGCGGGCATGATCCAATCCGGCGGTGAGCGCGATTTCCTTGCCGAAATTCCGCGACAGACCGACAATGGCGACGCGCGGGTCAGCCTCCCGCAAACGGGTCAACGCCATCGGTGTCGCATCGCGACTGCCGTCGTTCACATAGATCACTTCCGCCGGCAGGTTGACGGATTCGAGGACTTTCGAGAGTCGCTGGTGAAAGGCGGGCAGCGTGTCAGCTTCGTCGTAGACCGGCACGACGACGGAAAGCCACGTGCCGCGCGGTGCAATTTTGGCAGTGTTGTGCTCACCAGTCACGGACATGGGCCGTTCCGGCACGCTCAGCTAGTGAACAGCGTCCGCCTGTGGATGTTGTTTCGGTGGCGAACTGGCGCCCAGTTCCTGGGTTCGAGATCATCTCGGATGATAGTGGTTTCCGCACGCCGGGCACAGACGAAATTGCGCCGTGGCGATTTTGACCGGAGAACGGCCCGTCGGCGAGGGCATCGAACCGGCAAAACGCCTCAGCGTTGCGGAACATGGACACTGAATGCCAGCAGCCAGGCACCGGCGAACAGCACAAGTGCAGCAGCGCCAAAGGCGAATTGCGCGAGCCCGCGCTGCGTTGTCGCCGGCTGCCCGATCGTCACAAGGCACAGTCCAAGCACGCAGCCGGTCAGGAATCCGGCTATGTGGGCGCCGATGTCGATGCGTTCGCCCTCCATCCCGAGGAAGGCTAGTAGCATCACTCCCACGGCAAGCGGCATCCATCGACGCAGACCTTGCCGCCACAGGGATCGCTGATGTTTCAGCATGAGCACCGCCAGGACGCCGACGGCACCGAATACGGCGGTCGAGGCGCCTATGCCGGTGTGCCCGGGCGGCTGCACCAAGGCGTTGAGACCATCGCCGATGCCACCGGCGAGCACGATCATCAGCCAGGCGAGGCCGCCGCCGAGCACTTCCGCCAGGGCGACTCCCATGAATGCGCCGGCCACCAGGTTGGAGAGGAGGTGACCGTAGTTGGCATGGAGACCGAGGGCGGTCAGCGTCCGCCACCATTCGCCGGCGACAATCAGACCGGACTGTGCCTCGCCGGCCGACAGCCAATCGCGCGAGAAGATCTGGCGGCTGGCGGCGCCGTAAATGAAAAAGAGGACACAGCAGTAGATCACCGCCGCCACCACCGCTTCGCCGAAGGAATGCTGCGGCGGTCGAGGCACAGGCGGCGGGCGATTGTCGCGCACAAATGCGTCGAGTTCGCGCAGTGCCTGGGGTGCGTCGGCGGCGGCAACAAGCAGTCTCAGGGCTCCGCTGCGCGGGGCAATTTGACAATCGATACCCACAGCCACGAGCACCAGGGCGGACTGCTCCACCTCGCCGCGGGTTTGGAAGCGACCGACCTCCACCCAGGTCTCTTCGGCCTCGTCGTTCAATGGTCGGTCTCCCAGCCGGAACACTGCAAGTGCCGGCCGCACTCCGTGGCAGCGAACAAGCCGACGGGCAGCCGGCTGCCGCGGCTTGGAAACGTCGAATGAGAGACCGCGGACGAGCCGGCGATGTCAATGATGGCGGCGCCGGCATCGCGGCGGGCAAGCGCTTGGGAGCCTTGCCAAGACAGCCGCGCGACCGGCGAAATGGCCGTCAGCGACATTGGCGACGGGTCCGGTTCCCACCGAAGCCCGTCACCGCTTTCGCCACCGAAACGGCGGCGGTGTTCGCCAGGAATCGGCGCCTGGCCGTGGCTCTGGCCGAGGCCGACCGTGTCTGCACTTGACGCATCCCAGAGCCGTGAGTTGTACTGGTCTGGTGGATGGTCCAGCAGGACAGTGGCAATCAATGGAACAGGCAATCGAGGCCCGAACCGCTGGAATTCCGCCGGAACAGATTCCGGAGATGCGGCGGAGCATCCTCAAGCGCACCATCAAGGATCTCGTGGCCGAGAAGCTCGCCCGGCTGATCGCGGACGGCGTGCTCGTGGTCGGCGACGAGCTGCCAAGCGAGCGCGAACTCTCGGCGATGTTGTCGGTCAGCCGGGAAACGATCCGCGGGGCGATCCAGGCGCTGGCCGCGCGGGGCGTTGTTCAGGTGTCGCACGGCAGCCGCACCCGCGTGGTGAACGGAAATGTCGGTCCGCTGAGAAACGGGATCACGAGCGCCGGCACGATCAACGGTTACGAGCTGGAGGCCGTTCACGGCGCCAGACTCCTGGTTGAACGGGTCGTGGTGGCCGACGCCGCCGAACGAATGACCGCCACGATCCTGCGCCAGCTCGACGCATCGCTTACCGCCCAGGCCGGCACGCTCGGCGACCCGGTGCGCTTTCTCATCTGCGATCGCGAGTTCCATGCGGCGATATACCGGGCCGCGGGAAATCGGCTGCTCGGTGACTTCGTGATCGACCTCTACACCTACATGATGGAGTTTCGAAGGCTGGCAGTCTCCCAGCCGGGCGCGATCCGTCAGAGCTATGAGGACCATTGCGCGATCGTTGCAGCGCTGCGTGCCCGCGACACCGCCGGCGTGGTCGCCGCATTCCAGCGGCACATCGACCGAATCTACACGACAACCCACTCGATTCTTCAAAGACAGGACGGTCCCCGAACCGAATCCGCTGCGCGCTCCGGCAGTGACGTTGACGGTAATGACGTAAATGGAGCAGTTCAACCAGGACCGCCGCGAGGCGGCCAGTAGGGAGGAAGCAAGATGAACCGACGCACAATCGTCCAGGCATTCGCCGGGGCAGCCATGGTCTTCGGCCTGAGCCTCGGCGCGCTGTCGCCGGCGGCGGCCGCGACCAAGGAAATCGTTTATCTCACGCCCGGTCTCGATCTGCCGTTCTGGCGCTACCTGTCGGAAGGCGTCGAAAAGGTGGCCAAGGACCATGGTTATCAATTCCAGGCCCTTGACTCTCACAACAGCGCCCAGACCCAGCTGCGCAATGCCCAGGACGCCATCGCCCGCGGCGTCGCCGGCATCATCATTTCGCCGACCGATAGTTCGACCGCTCCGAGCGTGCAGGATCTCGCCGCCAAGGCGAACATCCCGGTGGTGATCGCCGACATCGGGACCAACGGTGGCGACTATGTCTCGTTCATCATCTCCGACAACTACGAAGGCGCCAAGGGCGTCGGCGAGGCACTCGCCAAGGCGCTGAAGGCGAAAGGGTGGGAGAACGGCTCGGTCGGGCTGGTGACGATCTCGCAAGCGCGCAAGAACGGGCAGGCACGCACCGCCGGCTTCCGCGACGCCATGAAGGCCGCCGGCATTACCAAGGAGGCCGATCTCCAGCAGATGCAGTCCTATACCGCGGACGAGACCTTCAAGTTCGTGCAGGACATGATCACCGCCCATCCTGACATGAAGGCGGTGTGGATACAGACCGATCAGCCCGCCATCGGCGCACTGCGTGCCATCAAGGCGGCGCGCAAGCAAGATCAGATTCTGGTTGCCGCCTTCGACGGCATTCCAGAATTCGTCGATCTGCTGAAATCGAAGCAGATCGTCGCCAGCGGCATGCAGCAGCCGTACCTGATGGGCGAGAAATCGGCCGAAGCGATGTTCACCTATCTCGGGGGAGGCACGCCGCCGAAGCAGATCCTGGTGCCCATCCTGGTGGTGACCAGCGACAACATCGAGCAGGTGCTGCCGACCGTGAAAGAGACGGTCTTCGCCAACGAAATGAAGTAATCACTTCACGGCAGTCGAACTGGTGCGGCCCGGCCCCGGCCGGGCCGCACATGGCCGGGGCAGGAATGCACTGCGATGGATGCGCGTTCCGAATCGGTATTGGTCGCCCGCGACGTTGACAAGACGTTCGACCGCACGCACGCGCTGGTGCGGGCAAGCTTGGAACTTCACGGCGGCGAGGTGCACGGGCTGGTGGGCGCCAACGGTGCCGGCAAATCGACGCTGTCGAAGGTCATTTCCGGGCACGTCGCGCGCGACGGCGGCGTGTTGCTCTACAAGGGGCGGCCGCTCAATCCCCGTTCGACGCGTGAAGCGCTCGACGCTGGCATCGCGATCGTGATGCAGGAGACGAGCCTGGCGCCCGACATGTCGGTCCTGGAAAACATCTTCCTGCCGGAGTTCGGCCGCAAGGGCTTGCTGTCCTACGCGTCATTGCGACGGCGCGCCTATGAGCTGCTTGCCAATCTCGGGCAGGAGCAACAACTGCGGCTCGACGACGAGGTCTCGCGCCTGTCGGCGGCCCAGCGTCAGCTCGTCGAGATCACGAAAGCCCTGGCGGTCGACGCTGATCTCATCATCTTCGACGAACCGACGGCATCGCTGTCGCCGGGCGAGGTGGAGCTTCTGTTCGACGTCATCGGCCGATTGCGCGACAGCGGGCGCACGCTCGTGTTTGTCTCGCATCGCCTCGAGGAGGTGTTTGCAATCACCGATCGGGTGACGATCATGCGGGAGGGGCGCACCGTCGTCGCCTCGCGCGACACCGCCTCCATCACCCAGGCCGAGCTCATACGCCACATGGTCGGTCAGGAGCTCGGTGAGATCTATGCGGTGCCGGGGCTGGGAACGCCGGCGACGAGCAACCAGCCGGTGGTCTTCTCGGTTGAACACTTGTCGGCGCCACCGGCGGTGCGGGACGTGTCGTTCGAGGTTCGGCGCGGCGAGATTCTGGGGCTGGCGGGCCTCGTCGGCGCGGGTCGCTCGGAAAGCGCGGAGGCAATCTTCGGACTGCGTCCGCGCGCGGCCGGAACCATCAGGATCGAGGGACGGGAGGTCTCGCCGAAGAAACCGCTGCAGGCGGTCAAAGCCGGCATCGGCTTCGTGGCGGAGGACCGGCGGGTGCAAAACATCGTGCCCGATCTTTCCGTCAAGGAGAACCTGCTGCTTGCCCATCTCGGCGCGCACCGGGGGTTCGGTCTGGCCTACAAGACACGCGACAAGAAGGTGCACGAGCTGCTCGCGACCTTGTCGCTGCCGGCCGACCGGCTGCTCGACGACAACATGCTGAACTTCTCCGGCGGCATGCAGCAGAAGATCATCATCGCCCGCTGGCTGCTGCTCGATCCGAAGGTGCTGGTGCTCGACGAGCCGACCAAAGGGGTCGACATCGGCACACGGTCGTCGATCTATACCATTCTGCGGCAAATTGCCGAGCGCGGGGTGGCGGTGGTGATGATCTCGTCGGACTTCGAGGAACTGATCGGCGTCTGCGAGCGAATCGTCGTCATCAGCGACGGCTACGCAATCGCCGATCTGGAGAGTCGGCTGCTCGACGTGGAGAAGCTCACCCTGCTTGCCGCCCCGAGGACGTCGATGCGGCGCAACAGCGAACTGTTGGAGCGTCTGACCGCCGAATGGGGCGGGGCGGGCTTCTGGATACTGCTCGACGGCGATCAGCTGATTTGTCTGAACGCGGCGGTCGCCGATCAGGCCGCCGACCCCGGCTTCGCGCCCGGAGAGGCCAAGGCGATCCGCTCGACGACGATTCCGGACGCGCTTGCCGGGCGGCGGACGGACTTTGTCGCGGAATCCGATGGCAGTCGCTCGACGTTGCTGGTTCCGATAAAGAGTCATCGTGGACACGACCTCGGCTGGATCGGCCTTACGGTGGCGACCTCGTTGGGAGTGCCGCCGGTCGAGACCATCCATCGGCAGATCGGCATGATGAGCGAGGCTGCGGCATGAGCCAGTCCATCCAAAGTGGTCGTCAGGCAGTGCGGGAGACGGTCGAGGCGCCGCGTCAGAGCCCGATCGTCGGCCGGCTCGCCAAGCGTCTGGAAATCCGCATGCTGGCGCTGGCGCTGGTGCTGGCGGCGGCGCTGTCGTTGTTGTCGCCCTATTTTCTGACGACCAACAATCTGTTCAA
>CAZSWL010000225.1:0-12610 GCA_964610725.1 uncultured Bauldia sp. | reverse complement strand
GTCGGCGCCGGCAGGTGCGTCGGATCCATTCGCGTTGACGGCGGCCGGTGCAGCGAGCGGCGTTTGGGAGGGATTGGCGGCGTCAGGCGCAGCGGCGGCGGCCGCCGGCGGGCCGGTGCCCGCGGTGCCGGAGTCATCCGGCGCGATCAGCGCATCGATGACGGCGTAGTCATTGGCGTCGACGGCGACGAAACCGCCGCCGCCGATGGACGAACGATCGACCGCGTCGAGCGCGTCGGGCGCCGATGACGCCATGTCGGTGAGCGCCGACAGCAACTGGCCTTTCAACCCGTCGGGCAGATCGCTGCGCACCGCATGCGGACCGAACGGGATCAGTGGCGAGGTCCACACCACACGCAGCTGATCGGCGGCGAGAATACCGGCGGCAACCATGCGGGTGAGCACGCCGAAATCGTAGCCGCGGGCACCGTCGCCGGTGAGACTCGACCAGGCGACGGCAAGGTCGGCGGCACCGGTGAACAGGGCGGTGATGGCATCCTCGGGACTGGCGGTCTCCACCAGCGCGGAGAAATAGCTGTCGGGGTCGTAGCCCTGGCGGGCGAGGAATTCGAGCGGGACCAGCCGCCCGGCGATCGAATCGGTCGCGGTGACGGCCAGGCGCGCGCCCTTGGCGTCGGCGAGCGAGGCGACGGCGCCGTCGGCGCGGACGACCACCACAGAATAGAACCCGCGGGCGCCATCGAAGGCGGCGGGCAGCGCCAGCGGCTCGATGCAATGGCAGGTGGCGGCGGCGGTGGCGTAGCTGGTGGCGCTGTGGATGGCGTACTGGACGCGATCGGTCGCCTGTGCGTCGATCAAGGCCCGGTAGTTGGTCGCCGGAACGAGCTCGACCGGCAACGTCAGACGCTGGGCGAGATAGGCGCGGAAGGGCTCCAGGCGCACCGCGTCGTAGGCGGCGCCGTCGGTCGCGAGATAGCCGACGCGCAGCACCTTGTGGTCGTCCTGCCAGCCGGCGGCGAGCGCGGGACCGGCGGCGAGGATCGCCGCTGCCATCGCGATGAGGAGAGCTGGCAGTGCCCGCGGCATGGCTTCTCCCGTCGGCCCTTCAATCGCGGCCGAGTCTGCCCGATCGCGGCGACGACGCAAAGGGTCGCGCGGTGCGCGGCAGCCCGCTTCAGATCGTCTGGTTGTAGGCGCCGACCGAAGGCTCGGCGTGCAGCACACCATCGACCGCCGCGAACATTTCGCGCATGCGCGCCTCCGACACCGGGCTTTCCACCACCACCACCAGCTCGGGCTTGTTGGAGGAGGCCCTGACCAGGCCCCAGGTGCCGTCGTCGGTGACCACGCGCACGCCGTTGACGGTGATGAGATCGATGATCCGGTGGCCGCCGGCCGCCTCGCCATCGGCGCGCATCCCGGCGAAGCGGTCGCGGACACGGTCGGCGACGGCGTACTTTTCCTCGTCGGGGCAATGGGCGGCCATGGTGGGCGAGCCCCAGGTCTTCGGCAGCGCGTTGCGCAAGTCGGCCATCGACGAGCCCGGGTTGCGGTCGAGCATGTCGAGGATGGCGATCGCCGATACCAGCGCGTCGTCGTAGCCGCGGCCGATCGGCGGGTTGAAGAAGTAGTGGCCGGACTTCTCGAAGCCGGCGAGGGCGTTGAGGTCGTGGACGCGGCGCTTGATGTAGGAATGGCCGGTCTTCCAGTAGTCGGTGGTGGCGCCGTTCTTCTTGAGCACCGGGTCGGTGGCGAACAGGCCGGTCGACTTGACGTCAACGACGAAGGTGCCGCCGTGATGGCGGGCGGACAGGTCGCGGGCGAGCATGACGCCGATCTTGTCGGCGAAGATCTCCTCGCCGTTGTTGTCGAGGACGCCGCAGCGGTCGCCGTCGCCGTCGAAGCCGAGGCCGATGTCGGCGTGGCTGTCCTTCACCGCCGCGCCGATGGCGCGCAGCATGGCGAGATCTTCGGGATTGGGATTGTAGCGCGGGAAGGCATAGTCGAGGTCGGCATCGAGGGGAACGACGTCGGCGCCGAGGGCGGCGAGCACCCGCGGCGCGAAGGGACCGGCGGTGCCGTTGCCGCAGGCCGCGACCACCTTCATGGGCCGCGTCCATTTCGGCCGGTCGGTGAGCGCGGCGATGTAGCGCTCGGCCATGTCGGCGACATACTCGTAGCTGCCACCGTCCCTGAGATCGAAGGCGGCGGCGAGAACGATCTCCTTCAGCCGGCCCATCTCGTCGGGGCCGAAGGTGAGCGGGCGCTCGGCGCCCATCTTGACGCCGGTCCAGCCGTTTTCGTTGTGCGAGGCGGTGACCATGGCGACGGCCGGCACGTCGAGGGCGAACTGGGCGAAGTAGGCCATCGGCGTCAGCGCCAGGCCGATGTCGTGAACGCGGCAGCCGGCGGCCATCAAGCCGGTCACCAAGCCCATGCGGATGGCGCCCGAATAGGCGCGATAGTCGTGGCCGACGATCAGTTCGCGACGCACGCCGAGCTCGCCGAGCAGCGTGCCGAGCCCCATGCCGATGGCGACGACGCCCATGAGATTGAGTTCCGGCGCCTGGCTGGAGCCGGGCACGCCGAACCACCAGCGGGCGTCGTACTCGCGGAAGCCGGTGGGCTTGACCAGCGGCGTCGTTTCGTAGGCAAGCGTGTTGGGCGTGAGCGAAGCGACCGGGGCGGGAAACATCATGCGGCTCCTCCTTGGCCGTCGGCGTCATAACAGAGGCGCCGGGCGGCGAAAAGGCGCCGGGCTTCACTGGGTGAGGACGAGTTGCCCGTCGGCGATCTCGAACTTCGACAGGCGCGACAGGAAGGTCATGCCGAGGAGATTGACCGGCAAGGCGTCTCCCGACACCACCACCGCTTCGACGTTGCGCACCGACACGTTGCCGAGGCGGACTTCGCCCAGCCTCACCGGCGCAGCGGCGACCACGCCGTTGGCGGTGGAGACGGCGATGCGGTAGTCGCTCTGGCTGAGGTAAAGGCCGAGGCGTCGGGCGGCGGCACCGTTGAGGGCGACGGTGGTGGCGCCGGTGTCGACCACGACCGGGATGGTGCGGCCATTGACGACGGCGTCGCCCTGGAAGTGACCCTGCCGATCGGCCCTCAGTGCCACCGTCAGGCCGGACAACCGCTGCACCATGACCGGAGCGCTGTTGTCGTCACGGGCGGGCGGCGGGGACGCGGGTGCGCGCGCCGGCGTGGCGGCTGCCTTCTCGCTCGCGGGAGGTCCGATCAACCGGGTGAGCAGGGACGGGGCAAAGTACGGCGCGGCAACCGCGAGGGCGCCGACGCAGGCTGCAACGACAATCAGGCGGTTGGGCGACATGGCAGGCTGTCCGACCCTCACCGGGGCGCGTGTGTGCCGGGAATTTCGGACGAATAGGCTAAAAAGGCGGCAAGACCGAGCGATCGCCCGATGCTGTCGACGCGGTTTCGCGGCGTTGGCTTAACCGAGCGTTAATTGCCGCTCACAACCAGCCGCCGTCGACCACGATGGTCTGGTTGGTGCAGGCGTCGGAGTCGTCAGAGGCGAGGAACAGCACCCAGCGGGCGACGTCGTCGCCGCCGAGACGACGCTTGAGGCACTGGTCCTGCATCAGCCTGGCCTCAGCCTCAGGTGACCACCACAGCTCGAGCTGGCGCTCGGTCAGGATCCAGCCAGGGGCGATCGCGTTGACGCGGATGTTGTAGGGGCCGAGCGAGCGGGCAAGGCCGCGGGTGAGGCCGACGACGCCCGCCTTGGCGGCGGTGTAGACCGGCAGCCCGGGGTAGCCGAGCATCCACGAGCCCGAGGTCATGTTGATGATCGAGCCGTTCCTCGCCTTCTTCATGTCGGGCACGACGGCCTGGATGGCGAAGAACTGGTGCTTGAGATTGACGCGGATGCGATCGTCGAAATAGTCGGAGGTCACCTCTGCCAGCGTGTGGCGGGTGTCGTCGGCGGCGTTGTTGACGAGCACGGTGATCGGGCCGAGCGCCTTGCGGATCGCCTTGACCGCCGCCTGCAGGGCGGCGATGTCGGTGAGGTCGCATTGCTCGAAGTGGACGGTCCGGCGCTTGCGGCGCAGCCGCGCGGCCAACGCCCGCGACGGCTTGACGAGGATGTCGATGAAGCCGACCTTCGCGCCCTGGGCGGCGAAGCGCTCGACGATGGCGGCGCCGATGCCGGAGCCGCCGCCGGTGACGAGCACGGTGCGCCCCTTGAGGCTGGGATAGACGGCGCCGTATTTCATGGATGGTCCCCTGCCCGGGCGGCCGCGCCGATGGCGGCGACGAGGGCGGTGAGGCGCGCCTCGTCGAGGCGATTGTCAACGCGCACGCCCGAGCAGATGTCAATAGCGTAGGGGCCGACGGCGGCGACGGCGGCGGCGACGTTGCCGGGGTTGATGCCGCCGGCAAGGAACACCGGCTTGTCGACCGCGGCGACGATGGCGCGGCTGATGCGCCAGTCGTGGACGCGGCCGGTGCCGCCGAGCTCGGCGGTCGGCGCGTGCGGCCGGCCCGAATCGAGCAGCAGCGCGTCGGCGAGCGGGGCGTAGCGGCGGGCGGCGTCGACGGCAGAGGCGTTCTCAACGTGCACCACCTGGACCAGACGACGCCCCGGCAGGCGGCGGCGCAGGGCAGGATACTGTTCCGGCGCGATCGGGCGGACGATCTGCACGGTGTCGACGCCGGCGGCCGCGGTCGCCGCCGCGATCTCGTCGGCGGTCGCAGCGGAGGTGAGCAGGAAGCGGGCGACCGGCGGCGGCACCGTGACCGCAATCGCGCGGATCAGACCGGCGTCGATGACGCCGGCGCCGGACGGCATCGGCCCGACCAGACCGACGGCATCGGCGCCGGCGGCGACGGCCAGGCGGGCCTCGGCCAGCGACGAGATGCAGCAGACCTTGAGACGGATGCGCGCCGCGCTCACTTGGTTCCGTAGAGACGATCGCCGGCGTCGCCCAGTCCGGGGACGATGTAGCCGTGATCGTTGAGGTGGCTGTCGATGGCGGCGGTGTAGATGGGCACGTCGGGCTGGGCCGCCTGCAGCCGCTCGATGCCCTCGGGGGCGGCGAGCAGACAGACGAAGCGGACGTCCCTGGCGCCGCGATCCTTGAGCTTCTGGATGGCGGCGGCGGCCGAATTGGCGGTGGCGAGCATGGGGTCGACGACGATCACCAGACGGTCGGCGAGATCCTCCGGTGCCTTGAAATAGTACTCGACCGCCTCGAGCGTCTCGGGATCGCGGTAGATGCCGACATGGGCGACGCGGGCGGAGGGAACCAGGTCCAGCATGCCTTCGAGGAGACCGTTGCCGGCGCGCAGGATCGAGGCGAACACCGGCTTCTTGCCGGCGAGGATGGGCGCATCCATGGCGGCGAGCGGCGTCTCGATCGGCCGGGTGGTGAGGGCGAGGTCGCGGGTCACCTCGTAGGTCAGCAAAAGGGCGATCTCGCGCAGCAACTGGCGGAAGCTCGCCGTCGGCGTGCTCTTGTCGCGCATCAGCGTGAGCTTGTGCTGCACCAGAGGGTGGTCGACGAGGGTAACGCCCTGCATGTCCCCGGATTCCCATCGCGAACGGCGCGGCAGGGTACTCCCATGTCGGCGGCGACGCCAAACCGGGCGCCGTCGTTGTCCCCATCCAATCGCCGGGCCGTGCGCACCGTCTTGCCCGGCCGCGCCGGCGGTGCACTATGGCGTCCGCCCGCACTCGCGCAAGGTGTCCGGTGAAACGCGCGCTCCTCCTCGTCATGGACTCCGTCGGAATCGGCGGTGCGGAAGACGCCGCCCGCTTCGGCGACGCAGGCGCCGATACGCTCGGCCATATCGCCCAGGGATGCGCCGAGGGGCACGGCAACCGCGAGGGCGTGCGCTCGGGTCCCCTCGCCCTGCCCAATCTCGACCGGCTCGGCCTCGGCCGCGCCGCCGCCGCCTCGACCGGCAAGCCGCTGCCGTCGCTCGGCCATCGCGGCGAGCCGGAAGCGCGCTGGGGCTATGGCGTCGAGGTCAGCCGCGGCAAAGACACCCCCTCCGGCCACTGGGGCATCGCCGGCGTGCCGGTGACCTTCGACTGGGGCTACTTCCCCGATACGGTGCCCTGCTTCCCCAAGGAGCTCACCGGCGCCCTCGTCAGCGAGGCGCGGCTGCCCGGCATCCTCGGCAACAAGCACGCATCGGGTACCGTCATCCTCGCCGAGCTCGGCGAGGAGAGCATCAGGACCGGCAAGCCGATCTGCTACACCTCGGCCGACTCGGTCTTCCAGATCGCGGCGCACGAGACCCGTTTCGGCCGCGACCGGCTCTATCAGGTGTGCGCGGTGGCGCGGCGGCTGGTCGACCCGCTCAACATCGGCCGGGTGATCGCGCGGCCGTTCATCGGCGACACCGCGGCGACCTTCAAGCGCACCGCCAACCGGCGCGACTGGGCGGTCGCGCCGCCCGAGCCGACGCTGCTCGACCGGGTGGTTGCAGCGGGCCACCGGGTCATCGCCATCGGCAAGATCGGCGACATCTTCGCCCACCGCGGCGTCAGCGAGGTGGTCAAGGGGCCGAACGACGAGGCCCTGTTCGACGCCACGCTGGCCGTCTTCGACCGGCTCGGCGACGGCGACCTCATCGTCGCCAACTACGTCGACTTCGACGCCCTCTACGGCCACCGCCGCGATCTGCCCGGCTATGCCGCCGCGCTCGAGGCTTTCGACAAGCGCGTGCCGGAGCTGGAGGCGAGGCTCAAGCCCGGCGACCTTGCCGTCCTCACCGCCGATCACGGCAACGACCCGACCTGGAAAGGCACCGACCACACCCGCGAGCACGTGCCGATCCTCGCCTTCGGGCCGGGCGTCGGCGCGGGCGCCATCGGGCGGCGCTACTTCGCCGACATGGGCGAGACGCTCGCCGCCCACCTTGGGCTGGCGCCGGGCAAGCACGGGACGAGCTTCCTGTGATCGCCAAGGCGGAACTCCATTGCCACATCGAAGGGGCGGCGCCGCCCGCGCTCACCCGCCGCCTCGCCAAGCGCCACGGCATCGACCTCGGCGACCTGTTCGACGCAGCCGGCGGCTATCGCTGGCACGACTTCACGAGTTTCCTCGCCACCTACGGGCGGGTCTGCTCGGTGTTTCGCAGCCGCGACGACTACCGCGCGCTGGCCTTCGATCACTTCACGTCGCTGGCGGCGGAGGGGGCGATCTACGGCGAGATATTCATCGCCCCCGACATCGCCGTCGACAGCGGGCTCGCCTGGGACGACTACGTCGGCGGTCTCGGCGAGGGGATCAGGGCGGCGCAAGCGGCGCGCGGCATCGTCGGGCGGATGATCGTGATCGCGATCCGCCACCTCGGCCCCGAGCGGGCCGCGGCGACGGCCAAGACGGCGGTGGCGAACCGGCACCCGCTGGTTACCGGCTTCGGCCTCGCCGGCGACGAGACGATGTTTCATCCGCGCGACTTCGCCGCCGCCTTCGACATTGCCCGTCAGGCCGGGTTCGGTCTCACCGCCCACGCCGGCGAGCTTGCCGGGCCGGAAAGCGTCAGCGCCGCCCTCGACCATCTCGGCGTCAGGCGGATCGGTCACGGGGTGCGCGCGATCGAGGAACCGGCGCTGGTGAAGCGGATTGTCGAGGAAGGGATCGTGCTCGAGCTCTGCCCGAGCTCCAACGTGGCGCTGCAGCTCTACCCCGATATTGCCCGTCACCCCTTCCGCCGGCTGATGGAGATGGGCGTCAGGGTGACCATCAACTCGGACGATCCGCCCTATTTCCACACCACCCTCGGCGGCGAGTACGACGCACTCGCCGGCGAGCAGGGGCTCGACGAGGAGGCGCTTTCGGCGGCGACACGGACGGCGATCGCGGCGGCGTTCGTCGACGAGGCGACGCGAGCACGGCTGCTCGCGCGAGCGCGGGGCGTCTGACCAGCGTTAATCAAAAGTGCGCTAAACCGTCCACCGGACGGATTTGATCAATCGATTCAACCCCTCGTTAAAGGCCCTTCGCAGATGCTGGCGACCGCCGGCGCGCCGGCGGGGACGGACGTTGGACCAGCGACCGGAGCACGACAAATGCCTCTGTTGAAATCGCCGCAGGGCCGGCGCGGACAACGCCTGCAACTGTTGAAACAACCGCAGGAGCGGCGCGAGCACCGTCGCATCAAGATTCGGGTGCGCGGGCGGTACGTATTGTCGGACGAGCGGGAATACCCGTGCACGATCATCGACGTGTCGTTGGGGGGGCTCGCCGTGATGGGCCCGGAAGCGGGCGCACGCGGCGAGAGGGTCGTCATTTACGCCGACCGACTGGGGCGGGTGATGGGCAGCATCGCCCGGCACTTTGCCGGTGGCTTCGCGGTCGAGCTGGACATGGCCGGCTTCGCCGAACGGCGATTCGCCGAACGAATTCACCAGCTCGACGCGCCGATAGCCGACGACGGGCGCCGTCGCTTCTGGCAACGAAAGCGGCGCGGCGGGGTGGGCGGCGGGCTGCCCAGTTCACCTTCCGCTTGAGGATGAACCGGCCGCCTCGAAACCGATTCAAGCGGCGGCAAAAACATGAGTCATCGGGCCTGGCTGGCCGGTTCAGGTGAACCGCCGTGAAGCCCTCGCCGGGCCCTCACCTCACTCGCCGAGGCCGGCTTTGGCGAAGCCTTCCTTGATCCTTTCAGCGTCGGCCGGGTTGGTGAAGGGGAGGCGCGCCAGATGGCCGGCGAAAGAGTATTTGGGACTGATCTGCTTCACCTCCGCCCAGACGCGTTTGGCCTCGTCGACCTCACCGAGGTGGCCGAGGGCGGAGACGAGCAATCCCCGCGACAGGTCGGTCTTCGGCGAGAGCCGAATGCGCTCGCGGAAGGTCGCGGCGGCCGTCTCGTATTTGCCGGCGACGAGATAGGCGGTGCCGACGAAGTGCAGGGTCTGGTGAACAAAGCCCGGGTCGAGCCGCATGCAGCGCTCGGCCACGGGAATCGCCGCTTCGGGATTGCCGGAATAAATCTCGACCAGCGCCAGCGTGCCCAGCGCCTGCGCGTAGTTCGGGTTGATCGCCAGCGCCGCTTCCGATTCCCGCTTCGCCTTTTCGAGATCCCTCGACCAGATCGCGATGACCGCCGCCACGAAGCGGGCATATGGCACGTTGGGTCCCTTCTCGACCGCCAGCGACGCGAAGCGGGCGGATCGCTCGAAGGCATCCGGCGCACCGGTCCAGTGGTTCTGAAAGTCGAGATTGTGCGCCATCGCGATGCCGGCGTATGCCTCGGCATAGTCGGGGTCGAGCTCGACCGCCCGGCCGAGCAACGAGATCACCTGATCGTACATGTCGCGACTGTTTCTCTGACCGAACAGCAGTTCGCGGGCACGCAGCATGAGGTCGTGTGCCTCCAGGCTCTTCGTGGGCAGATCAGCGATGCGCGCCGATTCACCGGCGGTCAGCTTGACCTTGAGCGCATCGACGATATGGCGCGTGACCTCGTCCTGGACCGCGAATATGTCGGTAAGGTCGCGGTCGTAGCGCTCCGCCCACAGGTGGCCTCCGTTGGCGGCGTTGATGAGCTGCGCTGTGATCCTGACGCGGTTGCCGGCGCGGCGGATCGAGCCCTCCAGCACCGACTTCACCCCAAGCTCGCGCCCGACCGCGCGGATGTCGGGGTTCTTGCCCTTGTAGGCGAAGCTCGAATTGCGAGCGATGACCAGCAAACCGGCGATCTTGGAAAGGTCGGTGATGATGTCCTCGGTGATGCCGTCGGAGAAATACTCCTGCTCGGGATCGCCGGACATGTTGTCAAAGGGCAGGACGGCGATCGAGGGCGGCTCGGGCTCGGCGGCTGCCGCCACCGCTGCCGGCGCGGCAGGCTGCGCCGCCACCGCATCGCTGTCCGGATGCCATTTCCAGATGCGGATCGGGCGGGCGATGTTCTTGACGGCAACCTCGCCGCAGTCGCGGAAGGTCACGTCGATGCGATTGCCGACGCTCTCGTTGACGATCGAGGCGATGCAGACGCCGCCGGGCTCGGCCAGCGGCTCCAGACGGGCGGCGACGTTGACGCCGTCGCCGTAGATGTCGTCGCCGTCGATGATGATGTCGCCGAGGTTGACCCCGATCCTCAGAACGATGGGGCTGCCCTCGCGGCGAGACCCGCTCCTGGCGGAGCGCTGGATATCGAGGGCGCACCTGACGGCGTCGACGACGCTCGCAAACTCCACCAGCGTGCCATCGCCGATGAGCTTCACCACCCGGCCCTTGTGGCGGACGACGGCCGGATCGAATACCGCCTCGCGGTGATGCTTGAGGGCGGCAAGGGTGCCGGCCTCGTCGGCCCCCATCATGCGGGAGTAGCCGACCACGTCGGCGGCGAGAATGGCCGCGAGCCGCCGGTCGTTTTGGTCGTTTTCGGCCATGGCGCCGATACGTATGGGATATCGAGCCGCCGCGCCAGTCGTAGGCTCGCCACGGCGGCGCCGCAAGCAGGTGGCCTGCCTCGCCGGGTCGTCGTTTGGGACTTTCAGGCCTCGCAGATGTAGGTGACCGTCCTGATCCGCCGCTCGGTAATATTGCGGACCTGGTTGCGGGCCATCTCGGGAAACTCGTCACCGAGGAACGTTCGCCACAGCACCGGCGACTTGCCCGTCTTCTTCATGTGCTCCGTCATCGCCTCGAAGAAACGCTGACTCGCTTCCGTCGAGTCCTGCGCCTCGAGCAGCCTGAAGCCGGCAGCGGTGAGAAGCTCCTCCATTTCTTCCGGCGTCGCCAGACTGCTGATCGACGGCTCGCGCGCCCACGGCACCGGATAAAGCACCTCGCCGCCCTCGCCCTGGAGGACGTCGTAGACGGCAAAGATCCCGCCCGGCTTCACCACCCGCCGGGCCTCTGCGTACATCTTGTCCTTGGCGGGAATGTTCATGGCGACGTGGATGGTCATCGCCGCAGCGAACTCGTCGTCATCGAAGGGCAGGTCAGTCGCGTCCAACTCACGGAAGTCGACCCGGTCGCCGAGGCCCACCCATTCGGTCAGGGTTGCCGCCGCCTCGCAGAATGCCGGGGTGAGGTCGATGCCGGTCACCCGGCAGCCGTACACCTCCGCAACGGTACGCGCCGGCCCGCCGAGGCCGCTGCCGACATCGAGCACATACGACTTGTCGTCGAGCCGCATCCGCTCTGCCAGCTCTAGCGTCGCGTTGCGCCCGCGGATGTGGAATTCGTCAACCACGTTGAGATCGTTCGTCTTCAGCGCCGCGATGTCCTTGCCGGAACCACGCAGCGCCTCGGCGATCATGTCGGCGAGGTGTCCGTCACCGCTGTAGAAGGCCGCAATCGCATCGTTCATCATCGTCGCCTCCATCTTTGCCGGTTAGACCCCACGTCCGGCGCGGAGGGCGTCGATCGTCGCTCTCGGGCCACCGGTGGCGGCGCCCGGCCGCGAAGACGTGGGTGCGACGGAGTCTCCATCGCAAAGGCAGCAAAAAAATGAAATGGGCGCCGACGCGGTCGCCGCCGCCGCGGCAGGGCTTTTTCGGACTTGAAGTTATGATTCAACTTGAGCCGGCCGCCTCGAAACCGATTCAACAGAGGCAAAAAACGCCAATGATCCGGCTTGGTTAGCGCGATGGGTTGGCCTTCTCGGCACCGATGCGCTGATAGACCACCGCGGTCGGCGGCGGTGCCGTCTCGCCGATGGTGTAGGCGGCGCGGAGGGATGCTGCGGCGCCGGCGGCGGCGGCCTCGTCGCGGGCGTGGACCAGCGCCAGCGGCGCGTCGGCGCCGACCGATGCGCCGAGCCCGGCGAGGCGGGTGAAGCCGACCGCATGGTCGATGGCGTCTTCGGCGCGCATGCGCCCGCCGCCAAGCTCGACCACGGCGATGCCGACGGCGCGGGTGTCGATGGCGGTGACCACCCCTGCCCGCCCCGGCGGCGCCGCACGGACAAGCGGCGCTTGCTCGAGGTGCTTGCCGGGCCTGTCGACCAAATCGGCCGGCCCGCCCAGCGCCGACACCATCCTGGCAAAGGTCTCGGCGGCCCGGCCCGAGGAGAAGGCATGCGCGACCTTGCCGCGGCCGTCGGCGGCGCCGGCGGCCAGGCCGCCGAGCGCCAGGAGCTCGCCACCGAGGGCGACGGTGACCCGGTGCAGGCGGGGGTCGGGATCGCCCTTGAGGAAGGCGACCGCGTTCGCCACCTCGACGGCGTTGCCGGCAGCCGAGGCGAGCGGCTCGTTCATGTCGGTGATGAGGGCGCTGGTGTTGAGGCCCGCGCCGTTGGCGACATCGACGAGGCTTGCGGCAAGAGCGCGCGAGTCCTCCAGTCCGGCCATGAAGGCGCCATTGCCGGTCTTGACGTCGAGGACGAGGCCGGAAAGCCCGGCGGCGAGCTTCTTCGACAAAATCGAGGCGGTGATCAGCGGCACCGACTCGACCGTCGCGGTCACGTCGCGGATGGCGTAGAGGCGCTTGTCGGCGGGGGCGAGGTCGGCGGTCTGGCCGATGATGGCGCAGCCCACCTCCGCGACCACCGTGCGGAAGAGGGCGCTGTCGGGCCGGGTGGCATAGCCGGGGATCGAATCGAGCTTGTCGAGGGTGCCGCCGGTGTGGCCGAGGCCGCGGCCGGAGATCATCGGCACGAAGGCGCCGCAGGCGGCGAGCGCCGGGGCGAGCATCAGCGAGACGTTGTCGCCGAC
>CAZSWL010000224.1:0-8750 GCA_964610725.1 uncultured Bauldia sp. | reverse complement strand
TGCGCGCCTTGGCGTTGCGCGAGGTCGGCGAAACGATGAAGGCTCTTGGCTACGCCTGACTCGCGTCGACGCGCGCAAATTGTCGATCGCCGCCTGATCGTTCTGACGCCGACTGCAATTGTGGCCGGCGGGTGCGGGATTGCCGCTTTCCGGCCACGGGTTGAACCTCATCTGACCAAAAACGGTTGGGAGGATCGGCGCCGCAAGAAGCACGGGCGGCGGGGTGCGGGCTTTGAGCACCCTGGTCTTGCGTCGTCTCAAGGCCTGTTCCCGCCTCCCTGCCAGCGCCCAAAATCCGGGGGGCCACAACCAGGAAGGCGAGTTGAGATGAAGACGGTGATGGTGCCGTTGGCCGCGTTCGGCCTGACGGCTTTGGCGACGGGAACAGCGTCGGCGGCCGCGCCGGCGTATTGCGCACTCTATGCCCGCGAGTACGCCAATCAGGCGGTAGAGGCCGGCGCCTCGGCAGGCATGACGGTCAAGGTGGAGAATCAGGCGTACTACCGCTGCCTCAACCAGGATGAAGATCCCGCCATGCCGACAGCCTCGGCATATTTCGGCACCGACATCGGCGGTGACCCCATCGCGCAGGGCGACGCCTCGCAAGGCGACGAGATCACGGTACCGGCCGACAACCAGCCCAAGCGGGTCGACAACGCCGCCGCGGCGCGGCCAGCTGCCACCCGCCGTCAACGCGGCTCCCTGGTCGCTTTCTCGCCGGAGTGGGTGGCGAAATGCCAGAGGTATTTCCCCAATTCGTTCGACCCCGATACCGGCACGGTTTTGCCTTACCACTCGGGCAAACGGAGGCCGTGCCCCTATTAGCGCGTTGACACGCGAGGCGGGGCGGGCCCGTTTGCTAGGGCTGGACCTCGCGCGGCGGCGAAATCAATTCAAGGTGGTAGCGACTGCCGTTGCTGGCATCGAGGCCGTGATCGAGCAATGTCCCCTCGATCGTGTATTTCTTCAGTGACAACATCCGGTCCAGGGCGGCACCGGTCACCGGGAGATCGTAGCGCGAGATCTTGCCGGTCGGCTCGTCCGAAAAGAGGATGTAGCCCGGCCGCCGTGCCAAGACATAGCCGACAAGCAGGACGTCGCGATCGATGAACTTGCTCGCGTGGCGCGTCACTGCACCGACCTTGTGGACGACGGCCGCAAGCGCGGCGGCGTGACCGGCAACCGGTGGCAAGACCAGCGTCGCGGCCAGCATCGCGAATGTCGACCCCAACGGTTGCGATTTGCGGGCCATCTCAATCGGCCCTTGCGACGTCGAGCCCGTCCGGGATCGCCAGGTAGCCGGGAGCCGAGCCGCGATGACCGGTGACGCCGTATTGCCAGAGGATTCTCTTCGACGCCTTATCGATCACGACGACGCGGTGATTGAGGTCGTCGTTCGCCATGATATTGCCGTTCGGCAGTTCAATCGCCAGTGAGGGGCGATTGAGGCCGCCTTCGTCGGCGGCCGTGTACTGCCACACGACCTGCCCGTCGCGGTTGATTTCGATGATCTTGCCGGGGCGCGTGTAGCTGGAGATCAAAAAGTTGCCCGCCCTGGTTGGCTGCGGATCCGACGGGTAGCGCACCGGCAGTCTGAGTTTCGTGACCTGCTGCCACTGGGCATCGAGTTCGACCATCGAGTGATCCCTGATCGTGCTGACCAGGACGTGCCCGTTCGGCATGGGCGTGTCGCCATTGGGCGAATCAAGCAACGGCGGCCGGCTTCCGCAGCGGTCGGTCGCGCCGGCCTGTCGTACGATCTGCTTGCTCGGCGAAATTTCAATGATTCTGCAGTTACGGATGTCCGCAACCATGACATCGCCGTTGGCGAGCCGGTAAGCGTCGTCCGGGAAATCCAACAACTCGTTCTTCGCGCCGCGACGACCGAACGTTCCGTACTGCCAGATGATCCGCTTGCTCGCGATGTCGATGATCTGGATCACCTGCTGGTGCTCCAGATTGACGATGACGCTTTTGCCACCGTCGGTGAAAAAGGCGTCATCGGGCCCATTGCTTCGCGGCAGCCCGACGAAGTCGTATTCCCACAGGATCGTCTTGTCGGGGCTCACCAAGAGCACGCGATTGTTGCCACGATCGGCGATGAGAACGTTGTATCCCCCAAGCGCCGCGGGGTCGCCCGGCTCGGCCTCCACCGCGGCGGTCAACGAGGCCGCAGGTATCACCGGCTGCGCCTTGCCGGTACCCGCTCCGGCGAGGAGCATCTGCGGCAGCAGCGGCTGTGAATTGACGATCTGCGGTTGCACTGCCGCCAGCACACCCAGCGGCAGCACGGCGAGCACTGTCGCCTTACGAGGCCACCACGCAATCCGCGCCCATCGCCATGATCCAAAACGCACGACGCCCCTACCCATCTGATCGTTATCCCGCACTCGTCGAGCCATCATGCCGAGCGTCACGCACGCACCCGATCGCCCGCGGACAACGTCCGTATCGCACGGACAAGCTTTCAGTTTGCTGCCACTCGGTGGGTGCGGGCTCAGCAGGCGGGCCGACGACCCGTCACAACCGGCGCACCCTCACCCGTTCCCGCTTGCCGACCACCAGCGGATTGACCAGCGGCAGTCCAAAGCCCGCCGCCGATATCTCGAACAGATCGCCGGCTTTCGTCCCGACGCCGGCGGCAAACGACAATGTTGCCGTGCCGAAGCAGTGCACATGAACGTCGCCTGGCCGCCGGAAGAAGCCGTATTTGAAGTGGTGCGCCTCGAGGTTGGCGAGGGTGTGCGACATGTTGGCCTCGCCAGTCAGGAATGGCTGCTCGAAGATGATCCTGCCGCCGCGCCGGATGCGCGATGTCCCGCGCACGTCATCCGGCAGGGTCCCCAGCAGCAGCTCCGGCCCGAACGAGCACGGCCTGAGTTTCGAGTGGGCGAGCCAAAGATAGTTCCGCCGCTCGGTGACGTGATCGGAAAATTCGTTGAACAGGGCAAAGCCCACCCGATACGGCACCGCGTCGCTGCCGACGACATAGATGCCGGCGACCTCCGGTTCCTCGCCCGCGTCCAAGGCGAACCACGGCGAGACCAGCGGCGCGTCGGGCGCGACCACGAAGCTCCCGTCGCCCTTGTAGAACCACTCCGGCTGGACGCCGGTCTTCCCGCGTGCCGGCTTGCCGCCTTCGAGACCCATGCGAAACATCTTCATGGAATCGGTCATGGATTCGTCATCGGCGCTGGCGATCTTCTGGTGCATGGAGTCGCGGGCTGCCGCCGAGCCGAGATGGGTGAGCCCGGTTCCCGTGACGATGAGGTGGGCAGGATCGGGATGGTCGATTGGCGGCAGCACCCTGCCCTGCTTGAGCAGTGCGGCGGGATCGGCTTCGCCGCGCCGGCCGGCCGCGCGCACAGTCGCGCCGATTGTCGTCTTGTTGGCGATTGCCCGCCGCGCGATCTCGTAGATCGTCCTGTAGCGCCCGACGATCCATGACCGGGAGCCGTCGGTGGCGACGACCGCCCTCCCCGACCTTCCGCTCCTCACCTGCATCAGACGCATCGCTCCCCCCTTGTCTGGGCGGTTCCACGCCGTTCGGTCCATTGGTCTAGCACACAACCGGCTTCCGCCGACCGGTCGGTGGTGCTACGACGACGCCACCAACAAGAATAGCCGGAGCGAGCCGCATTCGAGGCCGCCACGGCCACATGAGGGGACGGCGAAATGGTCAAACGCGACGGCAAGCGGCTGCGCTCCCAAGCCTGGTTCGATAATCCCGAAAATCCGGGCATGACCGCGCTCTATCTTGAGCGCTATCTCAACTACGGCCTGACCCGCGAGGAACTGCAGTCCGGCAAACCGATCATCGGCATCGCCCAGACCGGTTCAGATCTGGTCCCGTGCAACCGCCACCATCTCCAACTCGCCAAGCGGGTGCGGGAGGGCATCCGCACGGCCGGCGGCATCGCCATGGAGTTCCCCGTCCACCCGCTCCAGGAGACCGGCAAGCGGCCGACCGCTGCGCTCGACCGCAACCTCGCCTACCTCGGCCTTGTCGAGGTGCTTTACGGCTATCCGCTCGACGGCGTCGTTCTCACCACCGGCTGCGACAAGTCGACGCCCGCGTCCATCATGGCGGCGGCCACCGTGAATATCCCGGCCATCGTTCTGTCCGGCGGTCCGATGCTCAACGGCTGGTTCAAGGGCGAGCGCACCGGATCGGGGACGATCGTGTGGAAGGCGCGCGAGCAGCTTGCAACGGGCGAGATCGACGTCGAGCAGTTCATGCAGATCGTGGCCTCTTCGGCCCAGTCGGTCGGCCACTGCAACACCATGGGCACGGCCACCACCATGAACTCGCTCGCCGAGGCGCTCGGCATGAGCCTGCCCGGCTGCGCCGCCATTCCCGGCCCCTACCGCGAGCGCGGCCAGATCGCTTACGACACCGGCTTGCGCATCGTCGAGATGGTGCGGGAGGATCTCAAGCCGTCCGACATTCTCACCCGCGAGGCCTTCGAGAACACCATCGTGATCAACTCGGCCATCGGCGGTTCAACCAACGCGCCGATCCACATCAACGCCATTGCCCGTCATGTCGGCGTCGAGCTCGACATCGAGGAATGGGAGAAGATCGGTCACAAGATACCGCTGCTCGTCAACCTGCAGCCGACCGGCAAGTATCTCGGCGAGGAATACCACCGCGCCGGCGGGGTGCCTGCCGTCGTCAACGAACTGATGAAGCACGGCCTCATCCGCGAGAGCGCGATGACCGTGAACGGCAAGACCATGGGCGAGAACTGCCGCGGCCGGGAGTCGCTCGACAAGGATGTGATCCGGCCGTTCGAGAACGCGTTGCTGCAGGATGCCGGCTACATCGTGATGAAGGGCAACCTGTTCGACTCGGCAATCATGAAGACGAGCGGCATTTCCAAGGAGTTTCACGACCGCTATCTCTCCAACCCCAAAAGCCCGAACGCCTTTGAAGGCCGCGCCATCGTCTTCGATGGTCCGGAGGACTATCATCACCGCATCGAGGACCCGTCTCTCGAGATCGATGAGAACTGCATGCTGTTCATTCGCGGCGCCGGGCCGATCGGCTATCCCGGTGGCGCCGAGGTCGTGAACATGCAGCCGCCCGCCTATTTGATCAAAAAGGGCGTGCATTCCCTGCCCTGCATCGGCGACGGGCGCCAGTCGGGCACCTCGGCTTCGCCGTCGATCCTCAACGCCTCTCCGGAAGCGGCGGCGGGCGGCGGTCTGGCGCTGGTCAGAACCGGCGACCGCGTGCGCATCGACCTCAACAAGGGCGCGGCCAACATCCTCATCTCCGCCGAGGAGCTCGCCAAGCGGCGCGCCGACCTCCAGGCGCACGGCGGCTACAAATATCCCGGCAGCCAGACGCCGTGGCAGGAGATCCAGCGCTCGATGGTCGACCAATTCTCTCAGGGCATGGTTCTCAAGCCGGCGATCAAGTATCAGGACGTCGCTCACAAGATGGGCATCCCGCGCGACAATCATTGACAAGGTCCGGTCGGCGGGCGCTACGGCGGAGTTTCCGAGCCAGCCGCAATCATGGGCAAGATCAACGCGGAATGGCATCGGGCCCACCCGATGCCGAAAAGGCCGACGCTCGACCAGCGCATCGCCTGGCATGTCGAACACGCCAGGCACTGCGGCTGCCGACAGATCACCGGCAAGCTCAAGCAGGAGATGGAGCGCAGGGGGATCAGGGTGTCGTCGCTGCACAAAGGCTGAGCCGCAAGCGCAGCCCAAGCTCCCGAGCGACTTCGATCCGGGCGAGTTTCGCCCTGAATTCCGTCACAAGTCCGACCGACGACCACCGCTCGGCGAATGTTGCTGCCGGCGGCGGACTAGTGAGTGCTGATCCACTCACGCGCGGCGCGCTGCGCCTCGGCGATCTCGATCGGGGCCATCTCGCGCGCAACCTGCTTGCGATAGTAGGCCGCCTCGGCATTGCCGTTCGCGGCGGCGAGGTTGAACCATTTGTGCGCGGCGATCAGGTCGGTCTCCACTGCCAGCCCGGCCGAGTAGAGGATGCCGAGTTCGAAGAAATCTTCGCCCGTCGGCTTCGTTTGACCCATCGACGCATATTCGCCGCCGCTTGTCTCCAGTCGTGCCATCCCACTTCCCCGTTTTTCCTGGCGCCCGAATGCGCCTTGCCCTTTGACCGGGTTAAGGATGGCCGCCGGGTTTCAAAAGCCGGTTAAGGATCGGCCTTAATGAAGTTCCAAAGGCGCCATAAGGACTTGCTAAGCATCGCCGCGGGCATCCGCTGAATCTTCACCAAAATCGCGCATCGTCCGCCAGCCGGTTTACCGGCTGTTTAGGCTCAGTGAACCGGTCGCTAACCAGATTCCCAACGATGCGGTCACGTCCGCGCAACCACGACACAGGGCCAACCACCGCTCGCCACGCGTGCCCTCGGCCGCTCGCCCGCCACAATCGGCGCTCACGGTGCCGGCTTCACAATCCTTCGGGGCGGGGTCGTGCGGCTCGTCAAACTCGGTATCGTCGCGGTCTTGGTCGCCGGCCTTGCCGGCTGCTACACCTCGCAAGGCGACCTGTTGACCGATGACAACTCGGTCGCGCCGTACGCCAGGATCACCTTCCGCGACCAGGATTCGAGCGACGCCAGCGTATTGACCCGTCAGGGCAGCGCCTACGTGGCGCAGAGTGACGAAGGCAACGTCGTGGTGCGCTTCATGGCGCTGGCCGATCGGCCCGACTGGTATCTGACCGAGGTAAGCGGCACCGACAGCAGCGGGGCCCGGCACCTCTATACGATCGTCAAGGTCGACCTTGCCGCTCACACCGCCGAAGCCTATGCCGCCATCGCCGACGACGGCGACGCCGGACCGGGCCTGCGGCAATGCGAGGATTCGATGATCTGCATCGACGATCTCAACGCCTATATCAGCCATGCCGAGGCGGCCATCGACGCCGGCGCCGATCCCGACGCGACCTACCACATCACGGTCGAGTGACAGCGTCAGCGGCGGCGGTTGTTCTGCCCCGATACGACGGTGCGTGCGGCGGCTCTCGCCTTGCGCAACTCGATGAACAGAACGCCGATCACGATGAGTCCGGCACCCACCACGTGATACCACGCGATCGACTCGCCGAGGATGGGCCAGGCCAGGAACGCGGTGAAGATCATCTGGGTGTACACCAGCGCCCCTGCTTTCGAAGCGCCAAGGATATCGACGCTCCAATTGTAGAGCAGATACATGACGGCGCCGCCGGGAATGGCGGCATATGCGAGAGCGACGTAGCCCTTGAAGGCAAGATTGCTGTGGTCGCCGTGCCAGATTTCGATGATCGCGCCTGGCAGCGTCGCAATCGCCCCGCCGGTCAAAAAGACGACCAGCAGCGGCAGCCGGGCAAGATCGAACTTGGCGAGCTTCAGCAGCACCGTGTAGGTGGCGAAGCTCACAGCCGCCGCGAACACCAGAAGATCGCCGATGCTGAGGCGCAAGCCGAGCAGGACGGCGAGGCTGCCTTGCACGGCGATCAGCACGATGCCCGCGAAGGCGATTATCGAGCCGACGGATTGCCACGGGCCGACGGGCTCGCGCAGCAAGATGCCGGCCAGAATCAACGTGGCGATCGGCGCGGTCGAGAAGATGATGCCGGTGTTGATGGCGCTGGTATGGGCCAACGCCGTGTACACCAGCCCCTGCGTCAACCCGAGGCCAACTGCCCCGGTCACCAGCGCCTCCAGTCCCCGCTTGCGCACGAACGCGACGCCGGCCTGGCGCGAGCCCCAGGCCGGCACCATGAGAATGAGCGTGGCAATCAGCAGGCGCCAGAAACACAGGTTCCAGGGCGGCATTTCGTCGACGCCAAACTTGGCGGCAACAAACACGCCCCCGACCAGAAACCAGGTCGTCAGGCCAACGACGTAGCCGAGCGCCTGCGAACCACCGGCCGACTGCGCCGACCTCTGCGTAGGAGTAACGGGCCACACATGGGCGATCATTGGCGCCTCCCGTATCGGGGGGCCGAGGCCCGGATCAGAGCCCGAGCCTCTTCCTCAACAGCTCATTGACGGCCTGCGGGTTGGCCTTGCCGCCGCTGGCCTTCATCACCTGACCGACGAACCAGCCGAGGGCTTTTGGCTTTGCCTTCGCCTGTTCGACCTTGTCGGGGTTGGCGGCGATGATCTCGTCGACCCACTTTTCGATGGCACCGAAGTCGGTCTCCTGCTTCAGCCCGCGCAGCTCGACGATGACGGCGGGATCGCCGCCCTCGGCCCAGACGATCTCGAACACCTCCTTGGCGATCCTTCCGGAGATGGTGCCGGTGCCAACCAGATCGAGGATGGCGCCCAGCCGATCGGCCGATAGCGGGCTGTCGGCAATGGCCATGCCGTTGCGATTGAGGCGACCCGCAAGCTCGTTGATCACCCAGTTGGCGGCGAGCTTGCCATCACGGCCGCTTGCGACCTTTTCGAAGTACTCGGCCGTCTCCCGGTCGGCTACCAGCACGTCGGCGTCATACGAGCCCAAGCCGTAGTCGGCAACCAAGCGCGCCTTCTTGGCGTCGGGCAGCTCGGGGAGCTGCGCCCGGAGTTCGTCGATCCATGCCTGATCAAGCTCCAGCGGCAACAGGTCCGGGTCGGGGAAGTAGCGGTAGTCGTGCGCCTCCTCCTTTGAGCGCATGGAGCGGGTCTCGCCCTTTGCCGGATCGAACAGGCGCGTCTCCTGCTCGACCTGGTGGCCGTCCTCGATGGCCGCGATCTGGCGGCGCGCCTCGTGCTCGATCGCCTGGCCGATGAA
>CAZSWL010000223.1:0-2519 GCA_964610725.1 uncultured Bauldia sp. | reverse complement strand
CGCGGCGATATCGTGCCGCTCGCCCAGCGCGCCCGGGTCTTGCCGCTGCTGCTGCACGGCGATGCGGCTTTCGCCGGCCAGGGCGTGGTGGCGGAGTGCATGGGCCTGTCGGGCCTGCGCGGCCATCGCACGGCCGGCTCGGTCCACGTCATCATCAACAACCAGATCGGGTTCACAACCAATCCGCGCTTCTCGCGTTCCTCGCCCTATCCGTCCGACATCGCCAAGATGGTCGAGGCGCCGATCCTGCACGCCAACGGCGACGACCCGGAGGCGGTGGTCTACGCCGCCAAGATCGCCACCGAGTTCCGGCAGAAGTTCCACAAGCCGGTGGTGATCGACATGTTCTGCTACCGCCGTCACGGCCACAACGAAGGCGACGAACCCGCCTTCACCCAGCCGATCATGGTCAGCGCGATCGCCGACCATCCGACGACGCTGGAACTCTACGGCGAGAAGCTGGTCGCGGAGGGCCTCGTCTCCGCCGGCGAGATCGAGGAGATGAAGGCGACGTGGCGCACGCGCCTCGACGCCGAGTTCGAAGGCGCCAGCGGCTACCGCTCCAACAAGGCCGACTGGCTCGATGGTGCGTGGACCGGCCTCAAGGCGGCGGAGACCGGTGACGCGCCGCGGCGCGGCGTCACCGGCGTTGATGTCGCCAGGCTAAAGGATTTGGGCGAGAAGCTGACGCGGGTGCCCGAGCACCTGCGCGTCCATCGCACCGTGCGCCGCTTCCTCGGCAATCGTCAGAAGGCGATCACGACCGGGGCCGGCATCGACTGGGCGACCGGCGAGGCGCTCGCTTTCGCCTCGCTGCTCGCCGAGGGCCATCCGGTGCGCCTGTCCGGCCAGGACGTCGAGCGCGGCACCTTCTCGCAGCGCCACTCGGTGCTGTTCGACCAGGAAAGCGAGGAGCGCTTCATCCCGCTCAACCATATCGGCGATGACCAGGCCCGCTTCGAGGTGATCAACTCGATGCTGTCGGAGGAGGCGGTGCTCGGCTTCGAATACGGCTACACGCTGGCCGAGCCCAAGGCCCTCACGCTGTGGGAGGCGCAGTTCGGCGATTTCGCCAACGGCGCCCAGGTGGTGATCGACCAGTTCATCGCCGCCGGCGAAAAGAAGTGGCTGAGGATGTCGGGCCTGGTGATGCTGTTGCCGCACGGCTACGAGGGGCAGGGGCCGGAGCACTCCTCGGCGCGGCTGGAGCGCTACCTGCAACTGTGCGCGGAAGACAACATGCAGGTGGTCAACCTGACCGCGCCGGCCAACTACTTTCACGTGTTGCGCCGCCAGCTCAAGCGCGAGTTCCGCAAGCCGCTGATCGTGATGACGCCGAAGTCGCTGCTGCGCAACAAGCGTGCCGTCTCGCGCCTCGACGAGATGGGGCCGCAGGCCACCTTCCACCGGCTGTTGTGGGACGACGCCGAGGCCGGCAACCAGGGCGCCGGCCTGCTCAAGCCGGACGAGGCGATCCGCAGGGTCATCCTGTGTTCGGGCAAAGTCTATTACGATCTCTACGAGGAGCGCGAGAAGCGCGCGATCGACGACGTCTACCTGCTGCGCGTCGAACAGCTCTACCCGTTCCCGGCCAAGGCGCTCGTCGGCGAGCTTGCCCGCTTCGCCAAGGCCGACGTGGTATGGTGCCAGGAAGAGCCGAAGAACATGGGCGCGTGGGCGTTCGTGCAGCCGTACCTGGAATGGGTGCTCGACGCTGTCGGCGGTGCCAGCCGACGGCCGCGCTACGTCGGCCGGCCGGCCGCGGCGGCGACGGCGACCGGGCTGATTGCCAAGCATATCGCCCAGCTCAATGCCTTCCTGGAGGAAGCCTTCGCCGACTAGCGAGACGAGGAGCGCGACAAGATGGCGACCGAAATCCGGGTTCCCGCCCTCGGCGAGTCGGTCAACGAGGCGACCGTCGGCCAGTGGTTCAAGGCGATCGGCGACAAGGTCGCCGCCGATGAGCCGCTGGTCGAGCTGGAAACGGAGAAGATCACCCTCGAGGTGCCGGCACCGGCCGCCGGGGTGATCGCCGCCATCGACGTCAGCGACGGCGACACGGTCGCGGTCGGTGCGCGCCTCGGCGTGATCGAGGCGGACGGCGCCGCGGCGGGCGACAAGGCGACGCCGATCGCCGCCGGCAGGCCGGAAGAGAAGACCGCTACCGCACCGCCGACGGCGGCCGGTGCGGAGTCCGCGTCGCGCCCGCAGTCACCGCAGCGGTCGAGCGAGATGCCGTCGCCGGCCGCCGCGCGCATCCTTGCCGAGAAGGGCATTGCCGCCGGCGCGGTGACCGGTACCGGCAAGGACGGGCGCATCACCAAGGCGGATGCCATAGCCGCCGGCAACGAGGCGAGGCCGATGACGCCGCCCGGGCCGGCAGCCGCCGCGCCGGTGGCCTCATCGAGGCCGGCGGTGCCGGAGGATCAGGCGCGGGAGACGCGCGTGCCGATGACCCGGCTTCGTCAGACCATCGCCCGCCGCCTCAAAGAGGCGCAGAACACCGCCGCCATGCTGAC
>CAZSWL010000222.1:0-8347 GCA_964610725.1 uncultured Bauldia sp. | reverse complement strand
AAGGCGCCGGTCATCATGCTCACCGGCCAGGATTCCGAATCCGACACCATCCTCGGCCTCGAGGCCGGGGCCAACGACTACGTCACCAAGCCGTTCCGCTTCGCGGTGCTGCTCGCCCGCATCCGCGCCCAGCTGCGCCAGCACGAGCAGAGCGAGGATGCCGTCTTTTCGATCGGCCGCTACAGCTTCCGGCCGAGCGCCAAGATGCTGGTCGACCAGCAGGGCCACAAGGTCAGGCTGACCGAGAAGGAAACCGCCATCCTCAAGTTCCTCTACCGCGCCGGCGAGAAGGTGATCACGCGCGACGTGCTGCTGCACGAGGTGTGGGGATACAATTCCGGCGTCACCACCCACACGCTGGAAACGCACATCTATCGGCTGCGCCAGAAGATCGAGCGCGATCCCTCCAAGTCCGAGCTGCTGGTGACCGAGGCCGGCGGCTACAAGCTGGTCCCGTGATGACACGGGCGCGGCGGGATTTGGCCGACGGATGAGCCTCGACAGCGACATCGCCCTGATCAAGGGGATTCCGCTGTTCGCCGAGCTGCCGACCGAGCAGCTCAGGCTGCTGGCGTTCACCGCCGTGCGCCTCGAGCTCGCCGCCGGCCAGGTGCTGTTCCGCGAAGGCGCCAAGGCCAACTCGGGCTACATCGTGTCGAGCGGCGGCCTGCAGCTCACCAGCGGCGAGGGCGACAAGAACCGCATCGTCGCCACCTGCGAGATCGGCTCGCTGGTCGGCGAGATCGCCCTGTTCATCGAAACGCGCAGGCCGGCGACGGCGACTGCGGCGGTGGCCAGCCAGGTGCTGGAGATCGAGCGGCGGGTGATCCTCAGGATGCTCAACGAATACCCGCATATCGCGTTGAGACTGCGCGCCACGCTGGCGGAGCGGCTGAACGCGACCATCGCCGACCTCGGCCGCGTGCGCCAGGCGCTCGCCGGCCTCGGCGGGCGGTCGGGACGGCGGCCGTGAACGGGCGGGCAAAATGAAAGGCGCCCAGCCCCGGGGGAGGCTGGGCGCCCTCGCGCTGACGCGCAGCGACGGCCCGTGAAGGCCGGCGCCCGCAGACCGCCGTCGGCGAGACGGGGGGCGCTACCGAGTATGGCGGCCTGCGCTACGTTTTCAGATGGGGCGAGCGGGGGGCGTTTCAAGTGGCGCCGGAAACGGCGCAAATGCGCGGCGAACGGGCCGCGCAGCAATCAATCCGCGCTGATGTTGATGCGGAACAGGGCGGGCTTCTGGGGCCTGTTGAGGGACACGTTGTAGATCGCCACGGCGGTGTTGAGCCCCTGCGCGTCGGTGACGATCCACTGACGCAGCTCGTAGGTCTTGCGGTCGAAGATGAGGGTGAGCTTGCCGTCGACCAGGCCCGACTTCTGGACGATCAGCACCGAGATGAGGTCGGGCTCCTCGCGTACCGAATCGACCAGATTCTCGTTGGTGAGATCGATGTGGCTGGCGAGCAGATAACGCAACGGCGTCTTCGACAGGGGATAGAGATTCTGGGTGTTGGTGCTGCCGTCCTTGACGGCGACCGAGCTGCCGTCGGCGATGATGTCGAGATGCGAGGGCGGCCGGTAGTGAAAGCGGATGCGGCCGGGGCGCTCAAGGAAGAAGACGCCTTCCGACTGCTCGCCGTTGGGGCCGAACTGGATGAACTGGCCCTGCATGGTGCGGAAGCTGTTGAAGTAGGCGTTGATGTGGGCAAGGGCGATCTGCTGGTCGGGCGTGAAGCGCGAATTGGGCGAGATGACCGGACTGATCGCGGGAGCGGCAATGGCGGCGGTGGCGGATGCGGCGGCGGCCGCCATATGGTCGGGGCGCAGATGCGGCAGGGGGACGCGGTCGTCGGCGACGGCCGGCAGCGACAACGCGATCGTCAACAGAGCGACCGCGGCGCCAACTTTCGCCGCCGCCGTCGTCGCCGCACCGGCAATTCCGATCAACGCCGTCTCCCTCGCTGGCGGGCGTCGGCGACGGCGCCCATCATAGGCGGCGGCTAGCGCCCGTGTGTGGCGAATTCGCGGCGGGGCTCGCCACCCTCAGCGATAGCCGCCGTCGCCATCCTCGCCGACGAGGATATCACGCTTGCCGGCGTGGTTGGCAGGGCCGACGACGCCCTCCTCCTCCATGCGCTCGATGATGGAAGCGGCACGGTTGTAGCCGATCTGCAAGCGGCGCTGGATGTAGCTGGTCGACGCCTTGCGGTCGCGCAGTACGATGGCGACGGCGCGGTCGTAGAGATCGTTCGATTCGTCGTCGCCGGCGGCGAGCGGGTTGGCGGCCTGATCGGCGTCTTCGTCGACGGTGATCGAGTAGACGTACTCGGGCGCGCCCTGCGCCTTGAGGTGGGCGACCACCGCCTCGACTTCCTCCTCGCTGACGAAAGGACCGTGGATGCGCTGAACGCGGCCGCCGCCGGCCATGTAGAGCATGTCGCCCTGGCCGAGGAGCTGCTCGGCGCCCTGGTCGTTGAGGATGGTGCGGCTGTCGATGCGCGAGGTCACCTGGAAGGAGATGCGGGTCGGGAAGTTGGCCTTGATGGTGCCGGTGATGACGTCGACCGAGGGACGCTGCGTGGCCATGACGACGTGAATTCCGGCGGCGCGCGCCATCTGGGCGAGACGCTGGACGGCGCCCTCGATGTCCTTGCCGGCGACCATCATCAGATCGGCCATCTCGTCGATGATGACGACGATGAACGGCATCGGATCGAGCGACAGGTGCTCCTTCTCGTAGACCGGCTCGCCGGTGTCGGAATCGAAGCCGGTCTGCACGGTGCGGGTGAGCTCCTCGCCGTTGGCGAGCGCCTCGCTGAGACGGGCGTTGTAGCCGTCGATGTTGCGCACGCCGAGCTTGGACATTTTCTTGTAGCGGTCCTCCATCTCGCGCACCGTCCACTTGAGCGCGACAACCGCCTGCTTGGGATCGGTGACCACCGGGGTGAGCAGATGGGGGATGCCCTCGTAGGTGGACAACTCCAGCATCTTGGGATCGATCATGATGATGCGGCACTCCTCGGGGGTGAGCCGGTAGAGCAGCGACAGGATCATGGTGTTGATCGACACCGACTTGCCGGAGCCGGTGGTGCCGGCGATCAACAAATGCGGCATGCGCGCGAGATCGACGATCACCGACTCGCCGCCGATGGTCTTGCCGAGGCAGAGGCCGAGGCGGGCGTCGGCTTGCTCGAAGTCGGCCGAGGCGAGCAGCTCGCCGAGGTACACGGTCTCGCGGCGCGGGTTGGGCAACTCGATGCCGATGGCGGTCTTGCCGGGGATGACGGCGACACGACAGGAGGTGGCGCTCATCGAGCGGGCGATGTCGTCGGCAAGGCCGATGACGCGCGCCGACTTGATGCCGGGCGCGGGCTCGAGCTCGTAGAGGGCGACCACCGGGCCCGGACGCACGTTGACGATCTCGCCGCGCACGCCGAAGTCGTCGAGGACGCCTTCGAGCAGGCGGGCGTTCTGCTCGAGGGCGGCGGGGCTGGCGGTGGTCCTGCGCTCGCTGGCGCGCGGCTGCGCCAGGAAGTCGAGCAAGGGCAGGACGAAACCGCCGGGCGGACGGCGGTCGGCGCGGCGGCGTGAGGTCGCGGCCTTGCGTCGCGGCCGCCGCGAGGCGACGGGCGCGGCAGCGCGATCTTCGTCGTCGTCGTCCTCGTCGTCGCGCCAGGCAAGGCTCGGCTCCAGGCGCGCGGCATAGTCATAGTCGGAGGCAAACTCCGGCACGGGGGTCGCGCCGCGGTGGCGGCGCGGGAACAGCATGCGGCGCAGGCCGCTGCCGGTGCGCAGGGCGACGTGGGCGAGCGCGCCGATCAACAGCGAGAAGCGGCGAGCGGCGGTATCGTCGTCGAAGTCGTCGTCGAAATCGTCGCTGAAGTCGTCGTCTGCGCCGTCGTCGGGCTCGTCGGCGTAATCGTCGTCGAGCGCCATCGGGACGGCCGCACGCACGGGCGCAGCCGCGGCGCGGGCGCTCGCCGGTTGCGGCTCGCGCCACAGGATCAATCCGCAGGCGGCGAGAATGGAGGCGAAGGCAAGGGCCGACAAGAAAACGGCGATGGCGAGCGCGAACCAGCCGGCCGGTTTGGCAGCGAAAGCGAGAGCGCTGAGAAGCAGATCGCCGGCGGCACCGCCGAGCCCGGTCGACAAGGGCCAGGAGCGCGGCGCCGGCAGCGTGGCGAGTGCGACGGTCGCGCAAAGCGTGCCGACGACCCACGCTGCCGCCGCGCGCCAGCCGGAGCGGCTCGGCCGGGCAAAGACAATGCGCCAGGCCCACACCACCGGCGGCAGCAGGACAAGCGAGGCGGCCAGCCCGAAGAACTGGGTGAGCAGGTCGGAAACCATCGCGCCCGGCAGGCCCAGCATATTGCGGATGGCGTGGTCGGTGGCGTGGCTGAGGCTGGGATCGTCGACCGTCCAGGTGGCGAGGCTGGCGGCGACCGCGGCGGTGAGGGCGAGAGCCGCCAGGCCGGTGAAGGCGATCAGATTGCGGCGGACGATACGGCGGACGGCGCCATCAGCGGCGACGGAAAGTGAAGCAGATCGCGAGGAACGCATAGGCCGACCCGAAGACAGGAAACATCGGGCCGACCGTAACCGGGTGAGGTAAAGCCGGCATTAACCAAGCAAATCCCGGCCGCCCGGGAAGGGCGGCCGGGGCGGGAGGAGCCGCGGCTACGGAACGACCTCGCCGTGGAGGTTGATGTCGAGACCCTCGACCTCGACCTCCTTGCTGACCCTGAGGCCAATGATGGCGTCGATGACCTTGAGGATGATGAAGCTGATGGCGCCCGACCAGACGATGGTGGCCAGCGTTCCGAGGAACTGGATCCACACCTGACCGGGATTGCCGTCGATGAGGCCGGAGGCGCCCTCGCCGCCGACCGCGGACACCGCAAAGACGCCGGTGAGAATGGCGCCGACGAAGCCGCCGACGGAGTGAACGCCGAAGGCGTCGAGGGAATCGTCATAGCCCATGGCCGACTTGAGGCCGGTCACCGCCCAGTAGCAGACGACGCCGGCGGCGATGCCGATGACCAGCGAGCCGGTGGGGTCGACCCAGCCGGAAGCGGGGGTGATGGCGACGAGACCGGCGACGGCGCCGGAGATGATGCCGAGGACGCTCGGTTTGCCCTTGACGATCCACTCGGCGAACATCCAGGCCAACGCCGAGGCGGCGGTGGCGATCTGGGTCACGGTCATGGCCATGCCGGCGCGGCCGTCGGAGGCGAGCTCGGAGCCGGCGTTGAAGCCGAACCAGCCGACCCACAGCAGCGAGGCGCCGATCACCGACAGGGTGAGGTTGTGGGGTGCCATGTTCTCGCTGCCGAGGCCGATGCGCTTGCCGAGCACCAGGGCGCAGACGAGGCCGGCAACGCCGGCGTTGATGTGCACCACGGTGCCGCCTGCGAAAACGAGCACGCCGAGGTTGGCGAGGAAACCGCCGCCCCATACCCAGTGGGCGATCGGGCTGTAGACGAAGATCGACCACAGGCCCATGAACCACATCATCGCCGAGAACTTCATGCGGTCGGCGAAGGCACCGGCGATCAGTGCCGGGGTGATGATGGCGAAGGTCATCTGGAAGCACATGAACACCGACTCGGGGATGGTGCCGGAGACGGCGTCGACGCCCATGCCGGCGAGGAAGAAGCGTGACAGGCCGCCGACGTAGTTGTTGAGCCCGCCGCCGTCGGTGAAGGCCAGCGAATAGCCGACGATCATCCAGATCACCGTCACCAGACAGGTGATGGCGAAGCTCTGCATGACGGTGGCGAGCACGTTCTTCTTGCGCACCATGCCGCCGTAGAACATCGCCAGACCGGGAATCGTCATCAGCAGGACGAGCGCGGTCGAGGTGAGCATCCAGGCGGTGTCGCCACTGTCGATGGCGGGCGGGGCATCCTGAGCGAAGGCACCGACGGTGCTGGCGAGCAGGATCGCGGTCGCCGTTGGGATTAATTTTGAGCGTGACATTGGACCCTTCCATGTCTCCGTTGCACATGATTTGGGCGACCGCGGCCGCCACTTGCGAAGCCTTAGCAATCGCCATGCCATGGGTCGTCGATTCCGTAAAACGCTGTTGTTTCAACCAGATGATTGGCGAGGCCGACAGCTGCAGCGGCGGGCCGAGGGGCCGACTGATTAGGCAATGGGCAGTGGGTGCCGGCCAAGGTCGGCAGCGCGCGGCGATGCACCCACCGGTGCCGCGGACCGGCCGGGCCGCGGACAACCAATCAGATGAGCGCCGATCGCCGGGATGGCCGGCGATCCGTTGAAGGCGATGGGGAGGCGCCGGCCGGGCGGCGCCGCGATCACAGCGCCGCGGCGTCGGCTTCGCCGGTGCGAATGCGTACCGCGTGGTCGAGCGGCACGACGAAAATCTTGCCGTCGCCGATCTGGCCCGTCTTGGCCGACGCGGCGATGGCTTCGACCACCTTGTCGGCCTGATCGGCGGCGACCGCCACCTCGATCTTCAGCTTGGGCAGGAAGCTCACCGCGTATTCGGTGCCGCGGTAGATCTCGGTGTGGCCCTTCTGGCGGCCATAGCCCTTGACCTCGGTCACCGTCAGGCCCTGGACGCCGACGGCGGTGAGGGCGTCACGGACCTCGTCGAGCTTGAACGGTTTGATGATGGCCATCACGATCTTCATAGCAAGGTTCCCATTTACGTCCGCGGACCGCGCGAGGCGTGTGCGGAGCCCAAGTGAATCGGCAAACGCCGGATGGCGCATCCTGCCGGCTTGAATTTCCGCGCCGCTACAATCAAGGTCCGTGCCAAACGGAATTTATCGCCGCCGGCGGCGCTCTCCGGGACGTCGCCCAAGCGATGGGCCGCTTCACCGGTAAATAATGAACAACAATTAGGCAACTGCCGACGGGCTCGGCGCCCGCTGGCGGATCAGCCCTTCCTGGGCGACGGAGGCGACCAGGCGGCCGTCGCGGCTGAACAGGCTGCCGCGGTTGAAACCGCGGGCGCCCGACGCCGACGGGCTGTCCTCGGCGTAAAGCAGCCAGTCGTCGGCGCGGAAGGGCCGGTGGAACCACAGCGCGTGGTCGAGGCTCGCCACCTGCAGATCGTGGTCGAACACGGCGCGCCCATGGGCGAACAGCGAGGTGTCGAGCAAGGTCATGTCGGAGACGTAGGCGAGCACGCAGCGATGAATATCGGCATCGTCGGGCAGCACACCGGTGGCGCGCACCCACACGAACTGGGTGGGGTCGAGGCGGTCGCGGCTGACGTAGTGTCTGAGATCGACCGGCCTCAATTCGATCGGCCGCTCCTGCTCCCAATAGCGGCGCACGCCCGGCGGCGCGGCATGAAGATACAGCTCCTTGAGCTCGGCTTCGCTCGGCAGCTCCTCGGGCGCCGGCACCGTCGGCATCGCAATCTGGTGGTCGAAGCCGGGCTCGTCGATCTGAAAGGAGGCGGCCATGGCGAAGATCGCCTCGCCGTGCTGGATGGCGACGACCCGGCGGGTGGTGAAGGTGTGGCCGTCGCGGATGCGGTCGACCTGATAGACAATGGGCACGGCGGGATCGCCCGGCCGCATGAAATAGGCGTGCAGGGAGTGGACGGCACGGCCGCTGACCGTGCGCGCCGCCGCCACCAGCGCCTGGCCGATCACCTGGCCACCGAACACCCGCTGCCAGCCGACCTGGGGGCTCGACCCGCGGAACAGGTTGTGTTCGAGCTGCTCGAGGTCGAGTATGGACAGAAGCGTGTCGACGGCGCTGGTCATGGCGGTGCTCCGCGGGTGACGGCGACCTTCGACCAGCCCGGCGACGGGGTGTCAAGCAGCGAGGCGAATGGTGTGGCCGATGAAGTCGCCGACGTGGTGATCGCCGGCGGCGGCCAGGTGGGACTGGCGCTGGCGCTGGCGCTGAAATCCTCGGCGGCCGACCTGACGGTGACGGTGATCGATGCGGCGGCGGGGCCGTCGCGGCAAGGGCGGGCCTCGACGATCGCGGCCGGCGGCCGCCGCCTGCTCGAACGGCTGGGGGTGTGGCAGGAGATCGCCGGCGAGGCGCAGCCGGTGAGCGAGATGGTGATCACCGACAGCCGCACGCGCGACGCGGTGCGGCCGGTGTTCCTCACCTTCGCAACGGCGGCCGAAGGCGAGGGCGGCGCCCATCTCGTCGCCGATGCGATCGTGGTGGCGGCGCTGACGCGGGCGGCAGCGGCGGCCGGGGTGCGGCTGGTGGCACCAGACAGCGTCAGCGATTTTGCCGTCGGCAGCGGTCGCGTGAGGGTGAGCGCCGGCAGCGGCACGGTGTGGCAAGCGCGGCTGCTGGTCGCCGCCGACGGGGTGCGCTCGCGGCTCAGAACCCTCGCCGGCATCGA
>CAZSWL010000221.1:0-6407 GCA_964610725.1 uncultured Bauldia sp. | reverse complement strand
GACCGCCCGGTCGACCGCGCCGGCCGTCGTCGACAGCGTGATGCCGCCGCCGTCCGCCGTCTTCCAGTTCGACGCCAGCGCCAGCGTGCGCGAGCCGGTGCCGTCCTGAACGAAATAGATGACGCCCGACCGCATCGACCTGGTCGGCGTCGAACCAGAGGCGCAAGCTGGACCCGCCGGAGCGAAACCCGCCGTCGGTGAACGCCGGTCCCAGCCAGTTGCCGAGCGCGTCGGCGATGCGGCCGAGCAGCGGCAGCACCGTCACCCGCCAGAAGGCGCGGTTGGCCTCCTGATAGTTGGAATAGGTGTTGTCGCCGGGAATGCCGAGGAGCATCGGCGGCACGCCGAAGGCGAGCGCGATCTCGCGGGCGGCGCCGTTCTTGGCCTCGATGAAATCCATGTCCTTGGGGCTAAGCCCCATCGCCTTCCAGTCGAGGCCGCCTTCGAGCAGCAGAGGCCGGCCGGCGCGGCGCGCGCCGGTGAAGCCCTCCTCGAGCTCCGCCTTCAGCCGCTCGTATTGCTCGCCGGTCAGGTTGCCGCCGTCCTTGCCCCGATAGACCAGCGCGCCGGACGGCCGCGCCGAGTTGTCGAGCAGCGCCTTGTTCCAGGTGCCGGCCGCGTTGTGCAGGTCGACGGCGACGGCCGCCGCCTCGATCGGCGGAAAGCCGTAGTGGTCGTCGAGCGGGTGGAACTGGGTCAGGTGCAGGATCGGCGAGAGAGTGCCCTCGCCCGCGTCGGTGAAGCGCACGGTGCGCTGGCCGACGGTGTATTCGTAGGCGTCCGGCCAGCCGTCCGGCCCCGGCACCACCTTCATGCGGTCGGGCCGCAGCGCGTAAAGTTCGCGCACGGCGCCGTCCAGCGTCACCGCCTCGACGTAGGCGTTGCCGGAAATCATGAGATAGCCGATCAGCGCCTCGCGGAAGTCGCCGCCGCCGTGGCGGCGGTTCGGCCGCTTGAGCAACTTGAGCAGCGGGTGGTCGTCCACCTCGGCCGCGCCGTCGTAGAGCAGCCACGGCACCGAGGCGGCCGCCTCCGAGATCAGCCGCACGCAGCGATAGACCACCGCGTTGCGCTGATAGCCCTCGCGGGCGAGCGCGGCGTAGTCGCGCGGCGTCCATACCGCCCGACGGCCGTGCTCGAAGGCGATCAGCGGCCCGACCGCCGAGGACTTCGCCTCGACGCGCTGAGGCGCGCGCCCCGCGCGGCCGCGCGGCGATAGAAACGGAATGCGCATGAAGGTGTTCCCGTCGTAACCGGACAAGATCGGCGTGGTCAGGCTCGCACTGTCGCCCTCGCCGCGAATCGGATCGGGCGTGCTACGTTCCCGCGCCCATGCCGACCGACTGGTTCAATCGCACCGCCCTCGCCGTCGCCGGCATCCTCGGCGCCGCGGGCGTTGCTTCGGCGGCCGCGGCAACCCACCTCGGCGATCAGGTGATCCTCGGCGCGCTGGCGCTGGTGGCGCTCACCCAGGCGCCGGCGGTGCTGGCGCTCGCGCTTTTGGGTCGCGGTCAGATCATGCGTGCCGCCGCCGCCCTCATCGGGCTGGGGGCGCTTGCCTTCTCGGCCGACTTGGCGGCACGTCATTTCCTCGGCGCCTCGCCGGTGCCGATCGCGGCACCGGCCGGCGGCGTCGTCATGATCGCCGGCTGGCTGGTGCTGATCCTGGCGGCGTTCGTCGGCCAGTGAGCCCGGCCGTCAGGCGGCCGCCTGCGGCAAAGAAACCACGCGTTCGCGCAGCCGGACGTCGCGGTGCCGGACAACCTTGCGCCTGAAGCCGTCATCGGCCGTTACAAAACGACAGTCGTTGTCGATCGCCAGGGCCAGGTACAGGCAGTCGTAGGCTGCGTGATCGAGATCGATGGCGAGGCGCGTTGCCGCCTCAAGCAGCGAGCGCATCGGCAGCAACTCGATCTCGGCTCCCTCCAGCAGACGCGCGGCCACAACGGCCTCGCGCGGCGAGAGTTCCCTGCGTTGGACTTTCTTCCACAGGACGTTGGCGCACTCCGCAACCATCAGCTCCGGCGCCGCCAACCTGTCCTTGTCGCGCAAGGCCAGCGCTTCAGTCGTGCCCGGTTCGTCGATCACCCATTTCAACGCGATGCTTGCGTCGATGACCAGCACGCCTAACGCCCGTCGCGAGACCGGCGCAGCAGAATTTCCGAGGGCGTTTGCTTCCGTCTTTTCGTCAATTTCCGCAGTTCCGCCGCCAGCGTGTCGAACGAGGGTTCGCTTTCGGCCGTCAGCGCCTGCCGCAGGATCTCGCGATGCTCCGCCTCGGTCGAACGGCCATGGCGCGCCGCCCGACGCTTCAGCTTCGCGACGAGCTCATCGTCGAGGTTGCGGACATGCAGGTTTCCGGGCATCGGCGCCTCCTGTTGGGCCCATTGATAGCAATGATCTCAACAGGTGGTCAACCACCCTACCAGCGCTGGTCGACGTGCGGCGCGATGCGCTTGTCGTAGACCGCCTTGACCGCCGCCATGGTCTTGTCGGCGAGCGGCGCGAGATCGGCGGCGGCGGCGTTGCCCTTCGCCTGGCTGACGTTCTTGGCGCCGGGGATGACGGTCGTCACCGCCGGCTCCATCAGGATCCAGCGGAGGGCGAACTGGGCCATGGTCTCGCCTTCCGGCACCAGCGGGCGGAGCTCGTCGACCGCCGCCAGACCGACGTCGAACGGCACCCCGGCGAAGGTCTCGCCGACGTCGAAGGACTCCCCGTGGATGTTGAAGTTGCGATGGTCGTCGGGACCGAACTTGGTGTCCTTGGTCATCTTGCCGGAGAGCAGCCCGCTCGCCAGCGGCACCCGCACGATCACCGCCACCCCCTTGTCGGCCGCCTGGGGGAAGAACAGCCGCGCCGGCCGCTCACGGAAGATGTTGTAGATGATCTGGATGGCGGCGACGCCGGGATACTCGATCGCCTTCAGTCCCTGCTCGACCGTCTCGACGCTCACTCCGTAGCGCTTGAGCTTGCCGGCGGCGACGAGGCCGTCGAGCACGCCGAACACCTCCGGCATGTAGTAGATCGCCGGGTGCGGGCAGTGGAGCTGCAACAGGTCGAGCGCGTCGGTCCCGAGGTTGGCGAGGCTCTTGTCGACCGCCGCCGTCAGCTTCTCCTTGCTATAGCTCTCCGGCCGGTTCGCCCCTTCCCGCCCGGCCTTGGTGGCGACGAAGGGGCGCGTGCCGCCGCGCTCTTTCAGCACCCGGCCGATGATCGTCTCCGAGCGGCCGTTGCCGTAGACGTTGGCGGTGTCGATGAAGGTGACGCCGGCGTCGAGGGCGGCGTTGAGCGCCGCCTCGGCATCGGCCTCAGACACCTTGCCCCAGTCGGCGCCGATCGCCCAGGCGCCGAAGCCAACCTCGGAGACGCCCCGGCCGAGGCGTTGCGCGTATCGTTCCTTCATCGTCGGGCTCCTCGCCAGTGGAGTGCCCGTCTTATCGGCGGCTCCCGCCCGCCGCAACCTGCCTCACATGCCGCGCACGTGCGGCGCGCCGCCGCCCTCAAGCATCAGCGCCGTCAGCGCCCACACCAGCGCGTCCAGCCGGTCGGGCGAGCGCCCGGCCGAAAGGCCGTCGGGGCCGAAATCGCACATCTCGTCCTCGAGCTCGGGGAAGGCGCCGACGTGGCGCACCCGCCCCTGGGCGTAAAGAGCGGCCACCGGCTCGGCGCGCAGCCACTTGCCGCGCGTCGCCCTGACCGCCTTCACCGGCACGCCGGCGTCGATCTCGCGCATCACCGCCGCCACCATGTCGCCGCCCTGGTTGACCTCGGCGATCAGCGCGTCGGCGGCGAGCCGCCGGTAGAGGCGCAGCGCCGCCGTCGCCCACTGGTCGGGCCTCACCTCACGAAGCGTCCGGTCGGCGACGACGTAGCCGGTGCCGGCCTCGTCGATGCCGGCCGCGACGATGCCGCACACGCCCGAGCGCTGCGACGCCGGCGGGTCGACCGCCACCACGATGCGCTTCAGCGTCGGGTGGGCGGCAACTCGCAGGCTCTCGATGTCCGCCCGCCGCCAGAGCGCATCGACGCGGTCCTCGATCAGTTCGCCGTCGAGTTCCTGCCGCCCGAGGCGGGTGCCGGCGTAGCGGCCGACCACGTGCGTCAGGAAGGCCGGCGACAGATGCTTCAGGTTGTCGCGCGTCGTCGCGCGGGTGATGACGGTGTCGTCGGCCGCGATCAGCCGCCGGATGAGCGGGATCGGCCGCGGCGTCGTGGTGACCACCTGGCGCGGCCGCTCCCCCAGCCGCAGGCCGAACTGGAGCATGTCCCAGGTCGCCTCGGCGTTGCGCCACTTGCCCGCCTCGTCGCCCCAGGCGGCGGCGAACTGCGGTCCGCGCAGCGCCTCGGGGTCCTCCGAGGAGAAGGTCTGCGCCACCACGCCGGTGCGCCACACCACACGCCGCCGCGACGGCTGCCACTGCGGCCGCTCGAAGGAAGCGTGCACGCTCATCAGCCCGGAGACGCCCTCGATCATCACCTCGCGCACGTCGGCGAAGGTCTCGCCGACGAGCGCGATCGGCCCGGCAAGCGGCGTGTGCTTGTCGAGGGCGATGTCGCGCACCCACTCCGCGCCGGTGCGCGTCTTGCCGGCGCCGCGCCCGCCGAGCACCAGCCAGGTCAGCCAGTCGCCGGCGGGCGCCTTCTGGTCGGCGCGCGCGGTGAAGGTCGGCCATTCGGTCGCGATGCGTTCCCGCGCGAGCGCCGGCAGCACGGGCCACAGATCGTCAAGCGCCCTCCCCGCCGCGAGCCCATCGTGTAATGCGCTCAGCCAGATCTGCATCGATGGTGTCACGGTCGGCAATTTCGGGCTCCCTGACGTTGGAGCCGGTGTCCCGATCGAGCTCGGTCAGTGTGGTCAAGGTCCTCGCGAGGAGGCCGAGGGTGCGTGCATCCTTCTCGGTGAAGACATCGTCTAAGTTCCTGGCGCGCTTCTCCAGCCCGGTGAGCTGGCGGCCGACGGCGCGGTAGAGGCGCACGGCGAGTTTGGCGCGGCGATCGCGCGTATCGAACTGGGCGTGCGGCACGCCGAGCGGCGGCGCGCCTTGCGGCCGCGTCCAGCCATACTTCACGACCCACTTCTTGACCGTCGATTCCGACACCTCCTGCGCGACCGCGATCGCGGACAGCGGCATGTCGGTGCCGACGACCAGACGGCGCACCGCCTCGATCTTCTCCGGCGGGTAGCCGCCGGGCGGGGCCTTGCGCCGTGCCGCGGGCGCCGTCACCGGCGGCAAAACCGGCGGCAAGGCTGTCGTCGCTGGCGGGTCGGCGCCGTTGGGTACGCGCGCGGGCGCCGCTCCCTCGCTGATGGCGAGATCGGTCATGGCGAAGCCTTTGCTGGCTGAAAAGAAGCGAGGCCCCCGGCGCGTGCGCGGCGGGGGCAGCTTGGGCGAAAAAGGAAAGCCCCCGGCACTTTCGCGCAGCGGGGGCTTTTGAAGGGCGTCGCGTCTTCGGTTGTCGGGCGGCGGGAGGGAGGGTTCCCGTCGCCCACCTCTGCGACGTTAGCGGCAACATAGCGAGAGAGCGTCACGCTGTCAAGGATTTTATTCCTTCCGCGTTCAAACTTTTTTGAGGGGCGGGCGAAGGGCAATCTTGGGCGAAAAGGGTGAGAGTCTTGACGAGCGACGGGCTCGCTCAGGCCGCCTCCAGCCGGGCCAGTTCCGTCTCGAATTCGAAACGCAGTTGCGCCCCCTCCTCCTCCGGCAGCCACTGCGTCATCTGCGGGAAGATGGTGCGGTAGAGCGAGACGGTCGTCGGGTCCCAGGGCAACGTCTCGGCGCCCCTCGCCTCCGCCAGAATCTTGTGGAGCCGCGCACGCACCTTGTCCGGATCGGCGCGATAGAGCCGCGGCGCCGCGTCCTCGTCGAACAGGTCGGGCTGGCCGTCGGCACCGAAGAGGTCGGGCTGCCGGGGCTGGGTCATGCCTTGCCCACTTCGCCGAATCGAATCCGTTTCATGTCACGGATCATGTCTCGCCGTGGCGCCATCCGCGAGTCACGCTCGCCGCAAGGCCCCCTCTCCCACCGAACACGGGTACACCCGTGTTCGGCAGCCAATATTGCTGAAGTCGGAAAAATCCGACTTCAGTGGGAGAGGGCTTCGCGCCTTGGGAGCCATCAAGAGGCGTGGACGGCCAAAAGGCCGGACAGGGAATGGATGATGGCGAGTTAGGCGCGAAGGGTGAGGGGTGGTCCACCGCGATGTCCAGGGAAAATAGCATTTGACCACCGATTTCGGGTAGGTCACAGGCTGACCCCGGAGAATCGGCCTTGGCGATCTCGGCCCGCACCACCGACCTGTTGCGCCACCTCGCATCGCGCCCCGGCCATGATGAGGTGAAGGCAGACTATCGCCAGCTTCTGATCGAGGAATTCGGGGCGGAGCTTGCCAATCTCGATTTCGAG
>CAZSWL010000220.1:0-2592 GCA_964610725.1 uncultured Bauldia sp. | reverse complement strand
CGCCGTAATCCCCAGAAAGTGCGTGCATCGACACGTCGTCGCTGATCAACAGGCCGTTGAAGTTGATTCGCCCGCGGATGATATCGCGGATCACCGTCGACGAAAGGCTCGCCGGGCGGTCGCGATCGATGGCGGCGTAGGCGACATGGGCGGTGATGGCAAGCGGCAGGTCGGCGAGCGCCGCGAACGGCGCGAAGTCGGCGGCCGCCAGTGCGTCGATGGCGGCGGTTACCACCGGCAGAACGGCATGGCTGTCGCCCGTCGCCCGGCCCTGCCCCGGCAGATGCTTCATCACCGGCAGCACGCCGCCGGCAAGAAGCCCGCCGGCGACTTCGCGGCCGAGCGCGGTGACCGCGGCCGGCTCGTCGGCGAAGGCGCGGTCGCCGATGGCGTCGCTCGCCCCGGCGGCGATCACGTCGAGCACCGGCGCACAGTCGATGTCGACGCCGATCTCGGCGAGGTCGGCGGCGATCAGCCGCCCGTGCAGCCAGGCAGCGCGGCGACCGGCGCGCTCGTCGGCGGCGAACAACCGGCCGAGCGACCGCGCCGGCGGGTAGGCCGGCCACACCGGCGGGCGCAGGCGCTGGACGCGACCGCCTTCCTGGTCGATCAGCACGGGGGCGTCGCTCCGACCGACCGCCTGACGGAAGGCGGCAATCAGGGTCGCGACCTGGTCGCGATCGCGGCAGTTGCGCTGAAACAGAATCAGGCCGAACGGCTGTTCCGCCGCAAAGAAGTCGGCTTCCTCGCCCGTCAGCCGCAGGCCGGCACAACCGGAAACGAAGGCCTTGACCGCCATCTTTTGCCGGATCCGGTCAGACGTCGATGCGGGTCATCCTAGTTGCGCGCCAGAATGCAGTCGCCGCCGGCCGCCTTGAGGTCGTTGCACAGGTGCTGGGCGTCGGCCGGCGAGAACGGACCGACACGGGCGCGGTAGAAGATGCCGCGGTCGCCGAGGTCGGCGCGCTGGACGTTGAGCTGATAGTTGCCAAGGATGCCGGGATAACGCGACTGCAGGTCTTTGAACGTGGCCTGGGCGGCCGCCTCGGACCGTTGCGATGATACCTGCACCATCATTCCCCCGCTGGCGGTGGTGGCAAGCGCGGTCTGCGCGGGTGCCGAGGAACGAGTCGCCGGCCGGCCGGGGGTGATGTCGATCGGCTCGTTGTTGCCGCGACCGGCGACCACCGTCGGCGCCGCCTTGGGCGCCGGCGGCGTCGGGGCGGGCGGCGTCGGGGCCGGCGTCGGCACGGCCGCGGGCTGGTCGGCGGCATTGGCGCTGCCTCCACCGGTCGCGGCCGGAACCGGGGTGATCGCCAACTCGCCATTTGAATTCAGCCCGCCGTTGGTGCCGGCAATGGCGGTCGTATCGTTATCGGTGGCGGTCGCCGCCGGGACCGCCGGCGTCACCGGCGTCTGCTCGGCCGTGGTCGCAGCACCGGTGGCCGGGGGCTGGTTGTCGATCGGCGCCGTCGCAGGGCCGGCAGCGGCCGTGCCGGTGTCGGAGCCGGCGTCGGCTGACTCACTGCTGACGATGGTGCCGTCCGGCCGGACCACGACGGTGCGCACCTTGCGCGGTCCGATCGGCTCGATGACGTCGCTGTCGTCGGTCGTCGCGGGAGCGGCCGACGCGGATTGCTCGGCGCCGGGCTGGTCGTAGCCGGGACCGCCGGGGGCGATCACGCGCGAGATCGGGTTGTTGTTGTCGGCACCGGTGGTGGGCACCGCGCTCACCGGCTGGTCGTTCGGCGTCACCAGCGTGGTATCGGCGGTGCCGTCGGCGCCGCTGTCGGTGGATGCGACGCGATCGTAGATCAGCTTGTTCTGATCGCTTTGGGTGGTCGGCGCGGCTGGCGGCGTGATCTTGGTGGGCGAGCTGTCGGCGGTGATGATCGGCGGCGGCGCAGTGGCCTCACCGCCGCCGCGGAACATGATGAACGACACCCCGGCAATGAGCACCACGGCAACGGCTGCCGCTAAGATCAGCGGGCGACGGCCGAGGTGCCGCTTGGCCACGGGAGCGAGGTCTTCATCCGGGTAGGGCAACTGATCGTCGTCGCCGTAGCCGGGGACCATGTCGAAGTCGCCGAACGGCAGCTCCTCCTCGATATCGGCGTCGTCGGCGGCGAAGGGCGGCCCCTCGGAGAACGGTTCCTCCTCGGTGGACTCGAAGTCGACCGGCGGTGGCGCGACCGGCGCGTCGGCCCGCGGCGGGGCGAAGCGACTGGGAGCGGCGGCCGGTTGCTCGGGCTTCTCCCAGCGGGGATGCGCCTGCGGCGGGGCCGGCTGCGGCGGACCCGGCGCCGCCGTCGTGCGCAGGTGCAGGTTCGGGATCTCGGTGCGATCGGGCGGCGGCGTCCGCAAATTCGCCGGCGGTCGCTCGGACGCGGGCGGCGGCTCGGCGGCTGGCCGCGGTGGCGGAGGCGCCGCTGCCGGCTCGTCTCGCTCAAGCGGCGTCCGTTCGTCGGCTGCTCGCCCCACCGCAGCCGGACCCGCTGGCCTATCGGCAACGCGCGCCGCTTCCGACCAGGCCCGCGGCGAAGCCTGGACGGGCCTGCTCTCGGGTTGCGGCGGCGGAGGCGTGAGGGGCCT
>CAZSWL010000219.1:0-8796 GCA_964610725.1 uncultured Bauldia sp. | reverse complement strand
GCCGACCGGGCAACGGTCGAGGGGGTCGTGGCGGAGCTGTTCGCGGCGAGCGGCCTCGGCGTCATCGGCGGGCGCACGGCGGACGAGATCGCCGACCGTTTCGTCGAAAAAGCCGTTTTGGCGCAAGGGATTGGCGAGCGGGCCCGCGACGTGCTGAGCGAATTCCTGGCGATCGCCGGGCCGCCGGCAACGGCCGCGGCCGCCCTTTCCGCGCTTGCCCGTGCCGCCAAACTCGACATCGCCGCCGCCCTCGACCGCTTCAAGAAACGCAACGACGCCTTCGCCAAACGCGGCATCGACGTCGATCGGCTCGTCTTCGCCGCCGATTTCGGGCGCCGGCTCGACTACTACACCGGCTTCGTGTTCGAGTTTCAGCGGGGCAAACGCTCGCGCGGCAAGCCGCTCATCGGCGGCGGCCGCTACGACCGGCTGATGGCGCTGATCTCCGGCAACCAGCGCAAGGACGCCGGTGAAACCGTGCCGGCGATCGGCTTCGCCGTGTGGCTCGACCGCATCGGACAACGCCGCCGATGAGCGCGCCGCTCACACTGGCCGTGCCGTCCAAGGGACGGCTCCAGGAGAACGCGCAAACCTTCTTCGCGCGCGCCGGTCTTCATGTCGTCCCGGCCGGCCACGAACGCAGCTACCGCGGCCGCATCGAAGGCATCGCCGGCGTCGAGGTCGCCTATCTTTCGGCGCCCGAGATCGCCCGCGAGGTCGGTGCCGGCGCCGTCCATCTCGGCGTCACCGGCCGCGACCAGGTCGAGGAGACGGTCACCGACTGGCCGGCGAAGGTGGATCTGGTGGCGCCGCTCGGCTTCGGCCGTTGCGAGGTGGTCGTGGCGGTGCCACAGCCTTGGGTGGACGTCGTCACCATGGCCGACCTCGACGATGTCGCCGCCGACTTTCGCGCCCGCCACGGCCGGCGCCTGAGCGTCGCCACCAAATACATCACCCTCACCCGGCGCTTCTTTGCCGGTCACGGCATCGCCGACTACAGGATCGTCGAGAGCCTGGGCGCGACGGAGGGGGCGCCGGCGTCGGGCGCGGCCGATCTGATCGTCGACATCACCACGACGGGCGCGACGCTCAAGGCCAACGGACTGAAAACGCTGGCGGATGGCGTGATTCTCAAATCCGAGGCGTACCTGGTCGCAAGTCGCGTCGCCGGGTGGAGCGTCGCACAGCGCAAGGCGCTGACCGCCATCTTCACCGCGCTCAGCCAGGCCGCTGCCCGGATCAAGAAGAGCTCCAGCTAGGCCGACGCCGGCTTCACGCGCTCAGCGCGGGCGTCGGAATGCCTTGCGCTCGCGCTCGACGATGGCGCGGCAGTGGCAGCCGTCGAGATGGTCGTTGACGAGGCCCATCGCCTGCATGAAGGCATACACCGTCGTCGGCCCGACGAACGTCCAGCCGCGCTTCTTCAGGTCTTTCGACAATGCCGTCGACTGCGGCGTCTTGGAGAGTGCCCTCAGTGCCTGCCGGTCGAGATGGCGCGGCCGGCTTGCCGGATCGGGCTCGTAGCGCCAGAAAAAGGCGGCCAGCGATCCCGCCTCCCCGGCGAGAGCAACGGCGCGGCGAGCGTTGTTGATCACCGATTCGATCTTGCCGCGGTGACGCACGATGCCGGTGTCGCCGAGCAATCGCTCGACGCGGCGCCGATCGAAGCGCGCCACTGTCGCGAAGTCGAAGTCGGCAAAGGCGGCGCGGAAGTTCTCGCGCTTCCTCAGGATCGTCAGCCACGACAGGCCCGCCTGAAACCCTTCCAGGCAGATCTTCTCGAACAGACGCCGGTCGTCGGCGACCGGCCTGCCCCATTCCTGATCGTGGTAGGCGACGTACTCCGGCGACCCCTCGCCCCAGAAGCAGCGCGCCTTGCCGTCCTTGCCGACGATCACACCGTCGCGGTGGGCCATCGCATGCCGTTCCTTGTCGCCACCGGTTTCGCCGCGGCCGCGGTCGGCAATCTTTGGTTAGCCATGCCCGCCAACCCTTTGTTAGTCATGACGACAATCCCGCTACCAACGATTCACCATTCGGTTGCATTCGCCCCTCTAACCTCGCGGGCGGAAACGGTCCAACGACAATGCTCGAAGGCGTCAACCTGAGATCGGCCGGATCCATCGCCGCGGGGCCTGGGCGCTCCGCATCCGTGTGACGCCGCGTTCGAGTATGGTTGATGTTTCGAGTCCTTGTTGCCGTCGTCCTTGCCGGTCTTTCCATCACCGCTGCCGACCATGCCGTTGCCGGCTCCGCCGACACGGCAGCGCCGCTGATCGTCAGCACCGATCTCACCAGCCCGTGGCTGCTGCAGCTCAAGCCCGACGACCGGCTCGGCCTTTCCTATCCGAGGCTGCACCGCATCGCCATGCGTGCGCGGCCGGCCGCAGCCGTCCCCGGCCGCACCATCGATCCGGCGTTCCTGCCGAGGACGGTCGATTACACGACCAGCGAACCGGCCGGCACGATCATCATCGATACCGAGGCACGCTACCTCTACCTCATCCTCGGCGACGGCGAGGCCAAGCGCTACGGCGTCGGGGTGGCCAGGCCCGGCTTCGAGTGGGCCGGCGTCCACTACATTTCGCGCAAGGCAGAATGGCCCGAGTGGGTGCCTCCCGACGAGATGCGCCAGCGCCAGCCCTACTTGCCGGTCTCGATGGCGGGCGGCCCCGACAATCCGCTCGGCGCCCGCGCCCTTTATCTCGGCTCGACGCTCTACCGCATCCACGGGTCCAACCAGCCGTGGACCATCGGCCACCGGGTGTCGTCGGGCTGCATCCGCATGCGCAACCAGGACGTCATCGACCTCTACGGCCGCGTCGGCGTCGGAACCAGGGTGATCGTGATTTAGCAATCGGGGGGAGCGGCCGGCAACGGCCGCGGGGGACGCGGCCGCCCGTGATTGTCCACGGGCGGCCCGTGCCTCACCGGCTCGTGACCATGTCGCCGGTTGCCCGGCGGCGGCAACATTCGTATCGTTGGACAACAATCACCGGCAGCTCACCGGCGGTTGTCGGCGACAGTAGCGGGGGTGAGCGATGTATTCTGGCAAGCTGATTTTCGCAGCGGTTCTCGGTGTCGCGCTGGCGACAAGCGGCGCTGCCCGGGCAGGTAGTTTCCTCGAAACACTGTTCGGGCCGGCCGATGGGTCGTCGGCACAGGCAACTCCGGCAAGTCTAGCGCACGGCCGCGCTCTCTACCCGGAAGACGTGCCGCGCTCGCGGGCAGTGCCGTGGCAATTCCATCGCCGAACGGTGCGGTACCAGACCGACGAGAAGCCGGGCACGATCGTCATCGATACGCATGCGCACTTCCTCTATTTCGTCCTCGGCAACGGCCGCGCCGTACGCTACGGCGTCGGCGTCGGGCGCACCGGTTTCGGCTGGTCGGGCACGGTGCACGTCGGCGACAAGCAGGAATGGCCGGCATGGCGGCCGCCGGCAGAGATGATCGCGCGCGAGGCACGCCGCGGCCACAAGTTGCCGCTGGTCATGGCCGGCGGCGAGGGCAATCCGCTCGGCGCCCGCGCACTTTATCTTTACGGTCACGGCGGCGACACCGGCTATCGCATCCACGGCACCAGCGAACCGTGGACGATCGGCCTCAACGTTTCGTCCGGCTGCATCCGGTTGGTCAACCAAGACGTCATCGACCTTTACCGGCGGGTCCGGGTCGGCACCAAGGTAATCGTGATGTAAGGGGACGGTGGGCAAATTTGGTTTGTGCGGAGCGGCTCGCCATCTGGTACGCTGACCAGACACCAACCCCGATCGCAATGACGCCTCCCTAGCGGAGCGTCGGCGCAGACCCGTTGCCCACATGACCGAGCCGCCTGCCTCGCCCGGGGCGCTTAGCCACGCGCAGCTGCGCCTGATCCTGTTCGGCGTGGTGCTGGCGATGCTGCTCGGTGCCCTCGACCAGACGATCGTGGCGACGGCGCTGCCGACCATCGGCCGCGAAGTCAACGATGTGGCGCACCTGTCCTGGGTGGTCAGCGCCTACCTGCTCAGTTCCACAGCGGTCACCCCCCTCTACGGCAAGCTCAGCGACATCCACGGCCGGCGGTCGATGCTGCTCCTGGCGATCTCGCTGTTTCTGGCCGGCTCGGTGGTTGCCGCCCTATCGCGCAACATCTTTGTGCTGGTCGCGGCGCGCGCCTTCCAGGGTCTCGGCGGCGGCGGGCTGATCTCGCTCGGCCAGACGATCGTCGGCGATGTCATCGTTCCGCGCGAGCGCGGCAAGTATCAGGCCTATTTCGCCGCCGTGTTCGTCACCGCATCGATCGCCGGCCCGGTGCTCGGCGGCGTGTTCTCCGAGTATCTGCACTGGTCGTTCATCTTCTGGATCAACCTGCCGCTCGGCGTTGCCGCCTACCTGATGACCAACCGGGTGCTGCGCCTGCTGCCGCGCCACGACCGGCCGCACCGTGTCGATACGATCGGCGCGGTGCTGATGGTGATCGCCACGGTGGCGCTGCTGCTGGTGCTGACCTGGGGCGGGACGACCTACCCGTGGGCTTCACTGCCGATCCTCGCGCTGGCCACAGTCTCGCTGGCGTCGTGGGCCGCCTTCGCGCTGCGTCTGGCGAGGGCGCCGGAGCCGCTTGTCCCGCTCAGCGTCCTCGCCAACCCGGTGGTGCGCGACGGCGTGCTGGCGACGTTCTTCGCCGTCGGCGCCATGATCGGGCTGACCGTGTTCATACCGCTCTACTTCGAGGCGGTCCTCGGCCTGTCGGCGGGGCAGTCGGGCCTGGCGCTGATCGCCTTCGCCGGCGCCACGGTGGTCGGCGCGACCGCCGCCGGACGGGTGATGGTCCGGTTCCAGGCCTACAAATGGACGGCAATCGTCGGCCTTGCCATCGCTGCGGCGGCGGTCATGGTGCTCGCGGTGCGGCCGACGTCCTTCGCCCTCGCCGGCGTCGAAGTCATCCTGGCCATCGCCGGAACCGGCATCGGCACCATCTTCCCGGTGACCACCACGGCGGTGCAGAACGCCGTGCCGCTGCACCAGCTCGGCACCACGACCGGGCTGCTCAATTTCTTCCGCTCGCTCGGCGGCGCCATCCTGGTGGCGGCGTTCAGCGCCATCTTCCTCGCCTCGATCGACACCGGCAACGGCCGGTCGTTGCCGGAGTTGGTGCTGGAGGGGGCCGGAGCGGGCATCGACTTCACGGCGGTGTTTCGCGGCGTTTTCGCCGCCGCCGCCGCGGCGTTGTTGCTGGCGCTGGTGTGGATGGTCGCGATGGAGGAATTGCCGCTGCGCAGCCAGCACATGCCGGGGAGCGAGGAAGCGGTCTGATCGTCGCGGTCTGCCGTCGCGCCGCCGTCACACGATCAGGCGGTAGGCCGGCAGGGTGAGGAACGGCGACAGGGCCTCGGCCGTCGACATGGTGCGGAATAGCTCGATCGCCTCGGGAAAGCGGCCGCCGGCGTAGGCCTCGGCGCCGATCTCGCCCTTGACGCGCTCCATCTCCTCGCTGAGGCAGGTCTCGAACAGCTCGCGCGTCACCTTCTCGCCGCTCTCCAGGGTCGCCTCGAAATGGAGCTGCTGCCAGATCTGGGTCCGGCTGATCTCGGCGGTGGCGGCGTCCTCCATCAGGTTGTAGAGCGGCACGGCGCCGCGGCCCCTGAGCCACGCCTCGATATACTGCACGCCGACGCGGATGTTCTGGCGCAGACCATCCTCGGTGCGCGTGCCCTCATGGACCTCCAGCATCTCCTTCTGACCGACCGTCACGTCTTGGCGCATTTTGTCGAGCTGGTTGGGCTGCGGCATGAACTCGTCGAACACCTCCTGCGCCACCGGCACAAGATCGGGATGGGCGACCCAGGTGCCGTCGTGGCCGGCTTTCGCCTCGCGCTCCTTGTCGGCGCGCACCTTGGCGAAGGCCGCCTCGTTGATCTCGGGGTTGCGGCGATCGGGGATCTGGGCGGCCATGCCGCCCATGGCGAAGGTGCCGCGGCGGTGGCAGGTCTTGATGAGCAGCTCGGAATAGGCCTTGAGGAACGCCTTGCCCATGACCACCTGGCCGCGGTCGGGCAGCAGGTACTCGGGCTTGTTCCTCAGCGTCTTGATGAACGAGAAGATGTAGTCCCAGCGGCCGCAGTTGAGCCCGGCCATGTGGTCGCGCAGCTCGTAGATGATCTCGTCCATCTCGAAGGCGGCCGGCAGGGTCTCGATCAGCACCGTCGCCTTGATGGTCCCCGCCGGAATGGCGAGCGCCCGCTGGGCATGGACGAACACCTCGTTCCACAGCCGCGCCTCGAGGTGGCTCTCCATCTTGGGCAGGTAGAAATAGGGCCCGGTGCCGGCGGCGAGGGTCGACTTGGCGTTGAGGAAGAAATAGAGGCCGAAGTCGAACAGCGCACCGGACATCGGCTGGCCGTCGACGACCAGATGCTCTTCCGGCAGGTGCCAGCCGCGCGGGCGCACCAGCAGCACCGCCGGCCTGGCGATCAGCTTGTACTGCTTGCCAGTCGCCGCATCGGTGAAGCCGATGCGGCCCTCCCAGCGGTCCTTGAGGTTGATCTGGCCTTCGATCATGTTCGCCCACGTCGGCGCGTTGGCGTCCTCGAAGTCGGCCATGAACACCTTGGCGCCGCAATTCAGGGCGTTGATCACCATCTTGCGATCGGTCGGGCCGGTGATTTCCACGCGGCGGTCGTTGAGATCAGCCGGCATCGGCGCCACCCGCCAGTCGCCGCTGCGCACGTGGGCGGTCTCGGCGAGGAAATCCGGCAGGGCGCCGGCGTCGAGGCGCTGCTGGCGCTCGTCGCGCAGCGCCAGCAGACGGCGGCGCGAAGGCTCGAATTTGCGGTGCAGATCGGCGAGGAAGGCGAGCGTGGCGTCGTTGAGGATCTCCTCATAGCGCGGGCCGGACCGGCCCCTGATCTCGACCCCGGGCACCGCGATCTTGGTCTCGACGACGGACATCAACTCTCCTCCCATCCCGGCACGGCGCGCTGGCCGGCCACTTCCCCGGGTGTATGGCACAATCGGCGGCGAGACTGAACCGGTGGCTTTGGCCGGCTGGCGCGAACTGCCCGGGGCCACTATATCGGGTGCCGACTATCGCATGGACCCGGCGGCCGATCCGGCCGCCCGATTGAGGCCGTCGCAATCCATGGCGCCAATCGTATCGGTCGCGGACCTTTCCAAGACCTACGCTTCCGGTTTCGTGGCGCTCAAGGGCGTCAGCCTCGACATCCGGCCGAAGGAGATATTCGCCCTGCTCGGCCCCAATGGCGCCGGCAAGACCACCCTGATCAGCATCATCTGTGGCATCGTCACGCCGTCGGGCGGGCGCGTCACCGTCGCCGGCAAGGACATCGTGCGCGACTATCGCGCCACGCGCGCGATGATCGGCCTGGTGCCGCAGGAACTGACCACCGACGCTTTTGCAACCGTGCGCGATACCGTCACCTTGAGCCGCGGTTTGTTCGGCAAGCGCGCCGATGCCGGCTCCGTCGAAAAGGTGCTGCGGGAGCTGTCGCTGTGGGACAAGAAGGATGCCAGGACCATGGAGCTGTCCGGCGGCATGAAGCGGCGGCTGATGATCGCCAAGGCGCTGGTGCACGAGCCGCAAATCCTGTTCCTCGACGAGCCGACCGCCGGCGTCGACGTGGAACTCAGGCACGACATGTGGCGGCTGGTCCGCTCGCTGCGCGCCGACGGCGTCACCATTATCCTCACCACCCACTACATCGACGAGGCCGAGGAGATGGCCGACCGGGTCGGCGTCATCAATCACGGCGAGCTGGTCCTGGTCGAGGAAAAGAACGAGCTGATGCGCAAGCTCGGCAGGAAGCAGCTCACCCTGCAATTGTCGAGCCCGATCACCGCCATCCCGGCCGCGCTCGCCGACTACCGGCTCGAGCTTGGCGCCGGCGGCTGCGAGATCACCTATACCTACGACACCCAGGCCGAGCGCACCGGCATCACCGCGCTGCTGCGCGATCTGCGCCAGGCCGGCGTCCGCTTCAAGGACCTCAGCACCAGTCAGAGCTCGCTTGAAGACATCTTCGTGAACCTGGTGAGTACCCGGCAATGAACCCGAGGGCAGTGGCCGTCATCTATCGGGCGGAAATGGCGCGCATGCGCAGGACGCTGCTGCAGAGCATCGTCTCGCCGGTGCTCACCACCTCGCTCTATTTCATCGTCTTCGGCTCGGCGATCGGCTCACGCTTCAGCCACGTCGGCGGGGTCGGCTACGGCTCGTTCATCGTGCCCGGGCTGGTGATGCTGATGCTGCTGACCCAGAGCGTCTCCAACGCCTCGATCGGTATCTATTTCCCCAAATTCATCGGCACCATCTACGAGATCCTGTCGGCGCCGATGTCGGCCATCGAGATCGTCATTGCCTACGTCGGCGCCGCCGCCACCAAGTCACTCATCCTCGGCGTGATCATCCTGGTGACGGCGAGCTTCTTCGTCCAATTGCGGATTGCCCATCCGTTGTGGATGATCGCCTTCCTGGTGCTGACCTCGCTCACGTTCAGCCTGCTCGGCTTCATCATCGGCATCTGGGCGGACAATTTCGAGAAGCTGCAGATCGTGCCGCTGCTGGTGATCATGCCGCTGACCTTCCTGGGCGGCACCTTCTATTCCATCCACGTGCTGCCGCCGATCTGGCAGACGGTCACCCTCTTCAACCCGGTCGTGTATCTCGTCAGCGGCTTCCGCTGGAGCTTCTTCGAGGTCGCCGACGTCAGCCCCGTCGTCAGCGTGGCGATGACGCTTTTCTTCCTGAGCGCGTGCCTCGTCACCGTGTGGTGGATCTTCCGGTCCGGCTAC